>JALOBU010000005.1 GCA_023228145.1 Bacteroidales bacterium
ATGGTATTTCTGGATTTGAAAAAATAATCCACCTTAATTTAACGTGCATCGTATATCCAAATCCTTGTAAAGGGATTTTGAATATTCAGATGAATAACTTTTCAGGCAATGACTTTTTAATAGAATTATTTAATATTAATGGTCAACTTGTTCATGCTGAGAAATATGAAAATAATAATTCAACATCTAATCAATTAAACCTCACAAATTATCCCAAAGGCTTTTATCTGTTGCGAATATGTGCTAATAACCAAACAATCATTAAAAAAATTATCTATTATTAAACCAATTAAGATGAAAAACAAAAAATCATTCTTTTACTTACTTCTGACGTTTGCACTTTTTTGCATTGTTGATAGTAATCAAGCTCAAACACAATCAATGCTTCTACCCATAAGCGGCTCATCAACTCTATCCGGGCCCACTAAAGTAATAAATTTCACTGATAATACAAATCCAGTGATGACAAATTTACCTGCACATTCTTTTTCGGTTCCTGGCGTTCCACAAACACAAGTAAATCCACACATTGAACAGCATTTAGAATTTGCCATCCCCTCCATGAACGAAAAATACCTCGGCCAGCACCCGATGTATGCCCAGCAAGTGGTGCATGATAAGGATGGAAAAATCAGTGAACAGTTATCAGTTAACAGTTAAAAGAAAAAATCAATTTATGAACACAAAAAACTTTTTACTTATCGCAACGCTTTTGCTTTCGCAAATTGCAGATGCGCAAACCATGTTTCAGAAACATTATGGTGGTCAATACGACGATGGCGGAGGCAGTGTTTTACAAACAGATGACGGAGGTTATATTGTCGCTGCGCAAACATTTAGCTTTGGAACTGGCACAAGTGATATTTATATTATTAAAACGGATGCTTTTGGAAATGAAATTTGGTCAAAGGTTTATGGCGGAAATGGTTGGGATGCTCCCTTTGGAATAATACCCGCAAATAACACTGGTTATATTATTGTTGGCCAAACTTCTAGTTTTGGTGCGGGAGCATCAGATGCTTTTTTGATGAAAATTAGTTTAAATGGTGATTCAGTATGGTTTAAAACTTATGGAGGGATTAAGGATGACGGAGCCAATAGTATAGATATTTGCACTGATAGTGGTTTTATTATTTGCGGAACGACTTGCAGCTATTCAAATGTGTTTTCAGCAGCTTATTTAATAAAAACTAACTCAAACGGTGATACTATATGGACAAGAACTTATGAAGAAAAGGATTACAATAATGCAAGTAGTATAATAACAACCCATGATGGAGGTTTTTTATTAGCTGGTATTGCTGAAACGGGGGGTGCACTCGGGGCTGATGGTTTAGTAATAAGAACAAACAGTAATGGCGATACTCTTTGGATGAAAATTTACGGAGGGCTTTCATATGATAATTTTTCTTCAGTATGTGAAGATAATAATGGTAATTTTCTCTTATGTGGAACTACTTATAATTTAGTATCAGGAAGCTATGATGCTTATATCTTAAAAATAAACTCAAATGGACAAGAATTGTGGAGTAAAACTTATGGTGGTTTTGATGTTGATAATGCAGGTTCAATAAAACATACTAATGACAATGCATTTATAATTGCTGGTTCAACCGAAAGCTACGGAGTTGGAGGGAAAGATGTTTTATTATTGAAAATAGACCAAAACGGAGACACCTTATGGTCAAAAACATTTGGTGGAACATCAGATGATGTTGCGGGGAGTGTACGACAAACAAATGATAATGGATTTATTATTACCGGTTACACAAAAAGCTTTAGTGCAAATAGTGATGTGTATCTAATAAAAACAGATGCCAATGGTTATTCCGGATTTGAAAAAATAATAAATATTAATAAAACACTCGCAGTTTTTCCAAATCCTTCAAATGGTTTGTTTTATATAAAAATTCCTGAAAGTCCAATAAGCAATCCTATAGTTGAAGTATATAACATTCAGGGGCAAAGAATTTTTGAAAATCAATTTTTCGGAATTATATCTGACAAAATAGAAATTAATATCAGAAACAATTCCAAAGGCATTTATATTATTTGTATTAAAAATAATAACTATTATAAATCAAGTAAAATAGTTATTAATTAAATCCGAAAACGATGAAAACACACAATTTGTTAAGCAAAACAATTATCATGTTGCTTCTTGCATGGCAATCAATGGCAATTGCACAAAACCAGTCAATATTGCTTCCTTTTTCAGGGGATACTTATCCTGCAACAGGATCGAAAACGCTAAACTTCATAAATTCAACGAATCCGGTTATATCAACCTTACCCAAACATATCTTTTATACAGACGTTAATCAGACAATTGAAGGTGACCCACATGATGAAGGAGATTTACACGCACCAGCAACTGACCCAAACAACCTTTACCTTTTCAACGAAAAATACCTCGGCCAGCACCCGATGTTTGCACAAACTGTGGTCCATGATAAAGACGGGAACATTTTATTCTCTATCATTGACTATAATATCTATAACAGGTATGGAGAATACTTTTCTTTAGCTAACGATTTTCAATTAGATTATTATCTGACTCGTTTTATAAATCCAACTTCCGCTTATACAAGCCTTGACCCGGAAATTGTGGTTTTTCCAATTTATAAAGAAGAAGAGGGGGGAGCGCCTGCATGTTATAAATATGGCATAATATACTCGTTTTTTACACGAACCAATTCAATCTCATTTGGTATATGCTATAGAACCCTGCAGTACGTTAATGACCAGGAAATTGTATTATCAGACCCAATTAGTTTAAATCAGACCTTCCAGGATGCTATAGTGAACTTTGTAGGTTTTTCGCCTGGCGGGTGGTGTGATGATGAGTCACATAGGAACTTGGCAATTGTGGAAATTGGGAACAATGAACATATGTTATTTATTCGTCTGTGGCATTTTCTGTGTGCAGTTAAGATATTTGATAACGGAATGATTGCCGACAATATTCACGTTGAAAATATCTTACAGGGCATGTATGTACAAGAACAAAAGAATCAGCCAGCTTCTGAAATGGAAGCCGTTTTTTATAATAATTATTTCTATGTCGGTTTGGGGTCTTGTTATAAAAACCCTGACAACCCTGTAAGCGGCAGCTATGCTCATGTTTGTATCTTGAAATTCGATAATAATTTAAGCTTAGAAAGCGGTTATCCGATTAACCATTGGATGCCACAGGGGAACAGCTCGCCGGAACGCATCAAGGGGCTTGAGTTTTCACCGAATTGCGACAGGCTGTTTGTTACTTACTCGGGTCAAAACAATTTGTATGCAATTAATACATCCGGTGCTATAAGCAACACCATTATGAATAATCCAGATTTTACTGCCGACCTTTATCAATACTCTGAAATTGAAACGGGCGCTGATGGAAATTTGTATTATTTACATGCTGAAAATAACGAAACCGGTGGAATTTCTCAGTATAACCCAAATTCTAATCAGTGGGCAACAAATGACCTGCAGGGGGTGAATAAGGTATATTTCTCACATGATTATGGCCAGGTTGGAGATCCGGATGCAAAAATACTTCTTTTTCAGGACCAGAGGGATTATGGGGATTATTCTCTGTATTTTAATAATATGAGTCAAAGCTGCTGTATTGATCATATTTATTACAGCAATTGGCCTAATATGGAGGATGATGCAATATGGGATATGGCAACCAATCCATTTCCTGACTTTAATGGCGTGGTTCGTATCAATGAGGATGTGGTAGTTCCCGCAGGCCGCGAGCTTACTATCAGGAATATGATATTTAAGTTTAGTGCCGGGAAAAAGCTGATAGTTGAACCTGGGGCAAAACTGGTACTTGATAATTCTACGATGACATCAGTTGATGATTGTGGTCTTCATAACCTCTGGCAGGGAATCGAAGTACAGGGCAACAGTACCCTAAGCCAATATCCGCAGTTAGTAGGTGGTAGTTGGGTTTTGGATCAGGGGAAAGTAGAGATAATAAACGGTAGTACCATCGAAAATGCGGTATGCGGTATTAAAACAATAAATGCTGACGGCACTGCTTCCGGCGGAATAATCCGTGCTAATGATGCAACATTTCATAATTGTAAAACAGCCATTGAATTTATGCCCTATCAGAACCATCATCCGACAAACCCCACCTTGAAATTAACGAACTTCAGTTTAATTAGCCAATGCACCTTTGAAACCGATGATAACCTTTATGCACAGGGCGCTGAGCCAGTAGCTTTTATTTCTTTAGCAGGCGTGCAGGGTGTAAAAATATATGGGAATACCTTTACGAACACCATCACACAAAACTACATCAACCGCGGTATAGGCATTTTGAGCACCTATTCGAGTTTTTATTTATTGCCTGTTTGTACATCACAGATGTATCCTTGTCCAGAGGAAAATTATAAAAAGAATACATTTAATGGCCTGCAATATGGGGTATGGGCAAGTTCACCGGCTTCACAATTTAATATTAAAATAAAAAATTGTATTTTCACTCGTAATTTCGGGAGTATTTCACTAAATGGAATAACCAATGCGGAAGTAATTGATAATTACATAGATGTCGGGCCAAGGTCTTTTTCAGGTGATGCGCCTTGGGACTTGTCGTATGGTTTGATGTTGGAACAATGCACAGGATATACTGTTGAAGAAAATAATTTTTTAACCAATGACAATGGTTCCTATGGTGTAATTGTAAGGAACTCGGGTCCTTCTCCGAATATAATTTATAGAAATACTTTTGATGGTTCTATTATACCTTTTCATGTGGAAGGAAAAAATGGTTTTTCTTCAATGATATTGCGCAGTGATAACGGAGATATTGCGTTACCTACTTTTTCCGGGTTGGTATTAAAGTGTAACGATTTTCAAGGTACAAATAATGAACTTTGGGATATTGAAATACCATGGGGTAGTATTTCCCCTTTCCAGGGAAGTTGTTATAATGATCAAACACCGGCAGGAAATCAATTTGACCATCCTGTTGGTCCTTATGGAAGAATAGCTGTAAACTATTATGTTTCACCTTTCACCTATTTTCATCATAGCGATCAAATTACGACTCCTTATATTTCGTCGTTTTTTATTAATTCATATCATGTTATTACATTAAATCCTTGCGGACCAATGTCGGAAAACACATGCCTTTCAAATTTCTCGAACTGTAATCCAGTCTGCTTAATAAATAATATTAATTTCTATTCAAGCGTATTGGCGCCTTGGAAGAATCAAATTATCAAAGGCAACAATCAAAATTTATTAAACAGAGTAATGACGGTTAATACAGCCGGAGGAATATCGTTTGCAGCATTAAGAGATACACTTTTGAGAGTTTCTCCGTATGTGTCGGATACTATCCTTATTGCTGCCATTGAAAAATATGACACCCTCGAACCGGAAATGTTGAAAGATATCATAGTTGCAAATTCACCGCTTACTTATAAAGTAAAAACGGTATTGGATACAAAGGCATTGCCCGATAGGGTAAAACAAGCAATTGATTCAGTTCAAAATGGTATTTCTGCAAGGAACGAACTGGAGGCGAAGATATCAGACACCGCCATGCTGATGGGATTAGCGGAAAATGAACTGATGCGGCAATATATGAATGATACCACAATAGTTGGAATTGATAGTGTTATTTCGTATTTTTTACAAAAAAAAGACAATATTTCAAGAAAGATTTTGGTACAAGCTTATTATTCAAAAGGAGACAGTTCAAATTTAATTTTGGCATTGGATTCCCTGAGATTGCAAACAATTGATGACACTCTGTTCAAGGAATTCTACAGCCTGATGGCAGATTTTTGTACTAACAAAAATTTATTGTATAACATTGATTCAATACAGGAACAGACGATAAGAAATATTGCATCTTCTAAAACAGAAGCGACCGTTTTTGCACAAACTGTGCTGGCAATGGTTTACAAAGAAATTCCTTCAATAGAATTAGAAAAAATATATATACCAGATAGCCTTAGCATTCATGGGTACCTTAGGAGCGACAGTTTATGCAGCGGATTACCCTTAGCCGGTGATACTATTTTTTTATTGGATGCAGATACCAACAGGATAACTTTTTTAACACCTGTTATAACAGATAGTGCAGGCTATTTTGCATTTTACCTGCCAGAACTCTTACAATTGAGTGATAACGCATCATATGGCTTTGGCACAACATACGCAGCGCCTGTAAAGAACTTTGAATTGAAAACCATCGAACAGTGGATTGCGGCAAGTCCTTTAAATCTGACACTAAGGAAAACCGAGGCAGATTTTATTTATGATACAATACGATGCTATGCAGGCAGTGTCCATTTTACCTCAATCGTTACAGACGGAAAAAAACCATATACGTATAGTTGGGATTTCGGCAACGACAGCGTTTCGACGAGCCCAAACCCAGCCATGCTCTTTGATACTACAGGGGCTTATCATGTTACACTTGTAGTTTCAAGTACAGACGGATGTACTGATACTGTTGATAAGACGGTTATTGTAAATCCTTTACCTGAAATTACAATAACGACATCAGATTCAACTATCTGTAAAGGAGATAGTGCAATATTGACTGGCTCCGGTGGTGCAACTTATTTGTGGAGTACTTCAGATACATCAGCGGTTATTACTATTGCCCCCGATTTAACTACCACATATACGGTAACAGTTACAAGTGCGGAAGGATGTACTAATACTGCAAGTTTTACAATTACTGTAAATTCTTTACCCACCGCTGCAATTAATTCATCAGATTCTACAATTTGTGCCGGGGATAGTGTAACTTTGACTGCATCGGGAGGTGTTACTTATTTATGGAACACGGCTGATACTACAGCAGCAATTATTGTTGTCCCCAATACAACTACCACATATACCGTAACCGTGACAAGCACAGAGGAATGTATAGATTCAGCAAACAAAACCGTTACTGTAAATATTTTGCCGACTGCTGCAATAACTCCGGCATCTTCATCTATATGCACCGGGGATAGTGTAACATTAACTGCATCGGGAGGTGTTACTTATTTATGGAACACCGCTGATACAGCGACAGTTATTACTGTTGTCCCCGATTCAACTACTACCTATAAAGTAACAGTGCTAAGTGCAGAAGGATGTGAAGACAGCGATACTGCAACGATTACAATTGATTGTGCCAGTATCACCGGGAGAACCATGTATGCAGGAAAGGCAAATGTCAACACGGCGCCTAACCCGCCAACATATAACTCAAGAACTTATGACATTAATAAAGAAATTGTAATACTGAAGAATCAGTCAGGCACCGAAATAGCCCGTGACACCTCGGATGCAAACGGCGCTTTTTCATTTACTAATGTGGATAATGGCACTTATACTTTGTTTTATGACAAATACACCGCAGATACGATGCAGTGGTGTAATAATGTGAACGCAGTGGATATAGCCTTGATCAAGTATTTAATTGCCAGTGATACCACTACAGACCCTTCGAGAAACTTCTCAAGGATATATAAAAAATCGGCGGATGTTGACAATAACGGTACCGTGGATTCAATTGATAGAGCAAGAATACAAGCCAAGGTAGCTTTCCCCAGCGATCCTACTAAAAACTTTCCAAAGGGAAACTGGGTGAATCTGGATACAACGGTTATCGTTAATGGCGCTAACCTTAATGTGACAATTCCTGTCATCAGCTATGGCGATTACAATGCTTCCAGCAGTAAATACAAAGATTCTGCTAATACATGGTCGCAGGTAAAATCTTTAACAGATGAGAACATTATCACTATTTCTGATGAAAGCCTGATACTTAATAACACCGGAATAATAGCAATCCCCCTTCAAATAAGCTCATCGCTGGATGATTTTGCTGCCATGAGTCTGGAATTATTTTATCCAAAAGAAAAGTTTAAATTAGTGAGTGCTTCTATGCCAAACACCAGCGATAGCAATGGGGTGTTTAAGATTAATCCTACCTTACAAGAAATTATTGATAATAACAATGATTTGCTGGTAACGGATGATAGCGGGATCATCAGGGTGGTGTTTGCCACAACTAATTTCTTTGATGTTACCAATAACGATATTATGATCTACCTTGGATTCCGCCCGCTTTATGAGCTGAAATCGGGAGAGCTAAATTTTAAACTATTCGGAACAGGAATAATTACAGACCAATATGGTAAAGAGGCAAAAGATATGGATTACCTTTTGATGCCCAAAATTTTCGTTCAGGGTAATCACACTGAAGCCGGGTTTGACTTTACGGGCTACCCAAATCCATTTAACAACAGTACAACGTTAACCTATAATTTACCTAAAAACGGAACGGTAAAACTCAGGGTTTATAATGTCTTTGGCGTATGTGTTTCCGAACTTGTAAATGAGGAACAAATGAGTGGAAAACACAGCGTTGTTTTTTCTGCAAAGAACCAACCGGCAGGTATGTATTCCTTCCGACTTGATTTTACCGGTGAAAACGATTCAAATTGTGTGGTATTGAAGATGATTTATTATAAATAAAATAGTATGCAACAAGTAATAATTCAGAAAGGCTGGACTATTACTTGTTGTTTATCTGATTGTTAGTGAGTAAAAGCATCGGCTGTTTGCCAAACCCTTCAATGATGACAAGGGTGTACCTAAACTACTCCCCATCGGTATTACAAATTGTAGTTGCTCATTAATCTCCCCTGTTAAGTCATCCCTGAAAAGGTTCCGACTCAAGCGGTCTTCTGTTTTGATCAATGGAATTGGCTCTTGTAGGGTTCGGCTGATGTTGGATAGCTTTACATCCTTTGAGGCCTGAATGCCGTATAGCATTTCTTTAACTAAACGTTTTTGAGTTTTACACAAATTTTTTGAGATTGTTCCTGAAAATTTGTTGCGTTGTAACTTTTTTGAGGAAACTCCAGAAATAATACATTTACATTTTATTTTTATGAATGGTTTTAAAATTTTGTTTGTTTTTATATATTTGCAAAAACAAATCATTAAACAATAACGATGTTCGAGAATCTGAGTGAAAAGTTTGACAGGGCGTTTAAAATTATAAAAGGCCAGGGGCATATTACTGAAATTAATGTTGCAGAGTCGTTGAAAGAAGTGAGAAAAGCATTGCTTGATGCCGATGTTAGCTATAAAATTGCAAAAAATTTCACCGAGGAAGTCAAGGCGAAAGCTTTAGGGCAAAATGTGCTGACCGCTGTTTCGCCCGGGCAACTTATGGTAAAAATTGTTCATGATGAACTCACACAACTCATGGGTAACGAAAAATCAGATATCAACATCAAGCAAAACCCGTCTGTAATTCTGATTTCCGGCCTCCAGGGCTCAGGGAAAACCACTTTCTCAGCGAAACTTGCAAATTACCTTAAAACAAAAAAGAATAAAAATCCCCTTCTCGTTGCTTGTGATGTTTACAGGCCTGCCGCCATTGAACAGTTGAAAGTCCTCGGGCAGCAAATTGATGTAAAAGTTTTCAGTGATACCGAAGACAACAAACCTGTTTCTCTTGCTAAAAAAGCCATCAGCCATGCCAAAGATATGGGCTTCAATGTTGTAATCATTGATACGGCCGGACGCCTTGCCATAGATGAAGAGATGATGAACGAGATATCTAATATCAAAAAAGCTGTAAACCCTCATGAAATTTTATTTGTGGTTGATGCCATGACAGGGCAAGATGCAGTGAACACAGCAAAAGCTTTTAACGATGTGTTGAACTACGATGGTGTTGTCCTGACAAAACTTGACGGGGACACCCGCGGTGGAGCAGCACTCACAATAAGGGCTGTAGTGAATAAACCTGTGAAGTTTGTCGGACTCGGGGAAAAAATGGATGCCATTGATGTTTTCTATCCTGAACGTATGGCCAGCCGCATCCTCGGCATGGGAGATATTGTATCTCTGGTTGAAAAAGCTCAGGAACAATTTGATGCCGAAGAAGCTCAGAAATTGCAAAAGAAAATTGCAAAAAATCAATTTAATTTCAACGATTTTATAAATCAGATACGACAGATAAAGAAAATGGGCAACATCAAAGACCTGGTGGGAATGATTCCAGGAATGGATAAGGCGATGAAGGATGTTGACATTGACGATAATGCTTTTAAAGGAATAGAATCCATCATAGGTTCAATGACACCACTGGAAAGGGAAAACCCTGACATAATTAACGGGAGCAGGCGTAAACGCATATCTCTTGGCAGCGGCACTTCGATACAGGAAGTAAACCGGCTGATAAAACAATTTGAAGACACACGAAAAGTGATGCGCTCCATGAGCCAGGCAGGGAAAAATCCTGTAAAACAAATGAGAAATATGAGGCAAATGATGAGAAAGTAAGACAAAATATTTATAAGAGAAATAAATTTAATGCATAAATAGCTTTTCAGTATATCAATAAAAAAATTTTATAAGTATTAATTTAAAAATATAATATTATGAAAAAAGTTTTTATGTTCATTTTTGCAATATTGATGATATATCATTTGCAAGTTTTTTCACAGCCGGGTTCTTCCTGTACAGACCCTTATGTAATAACGACACTGCCTTTTAATCAGAGCAGTATGACCACATCGGGCTTTCCCGATATATTTGATAATACAGATGCCTGCAACAGCGATTATATGACAGGAAATGATTTCATTTTTAGTTATACTCCTTCTGTTAGTCAGTATATTAATATAACACTATCCGGTACTGGGATAGGTGTAGGACTTTTTGTAACTAACGGTTGCCCCGACCCAAGTGGGATTTGCGTGGCAGAAAATGAAGCCATATTAGGAAACCCTGTCTTAACTAATGTTTTGCTTATCGGCGGAACAACTTATTTTATTATTGTATCCACATGGGATCCTATTTATAATTACATTCCCAATCCTTCAACTAATTTCAGCATTGATATAACAATGGAAAACCCTTTTAACCTGGCAATTGATGAAATTGTGAGTCCGGTTTCTTCCTGTGGTCTGACTAGCACTGAAAATGTTGAAATCAGTATTACAAATTACAGTTTAGTGCCCCTCGACAGCATAGCTGTGGAATACACTATCAACGGTATTATTCAGGCAACCGATACCATTTTCGACACCATAGACCCGAGCAGCACGCTAAATCATATTTTTTCTGTGCAGGCTGACCTTTCTCAGACAAACACATCTTATATACTTAAAACATACATAAAATTTACTGATGACAACCCTGTAGATGACACTACGACAGCCTCCATTACCAATTCCGTTTTGATAGATGCTTTCCCCTATTTTGAAGATTTCGAAACCGACAATGGCGGTTACGGCTCTGGTGGAACAAATTCTTCCTGGGCTTGGGGCGAACCTGACAAAACTGTGATTACTAATGCTTCTTCTCCCACCAAATGCTGGGTAACAAACCTGGTAGGCAACTATAATCAGAATGAAATATCACATTTATTATTCCCCTGCCTTGATTTCTCATCTTTAAGTGCACCTGTTATAGAATTTGACTTATGGGTAGTCACTTCAGGATTGTTAGACTACTGTCGTTTGGAATACTCAAAAGACAATGGTTCGAGCTGGCATACTGTCGGGCAGCAAGGTGACCCTATCAATTGGTACGATAGCGACAATGGCTGGTCAACAGCTCAGGCAAATTTTGTAACAGTACGCCATCGGATTGACAGCCTGGCTGGAGTTGCCAATGCCAAGCTACGACTGTACTTTTTCGGAAGCCTTGTTACTCAAGCCGATGGTATAGCTTTTGACGACATAAAAATTTATCAGGCTCCGGCATTCGACCTTGGTATTTCACAGGTTGTTTCGCCTGTAACATCTTGCGGTCTAACAGACAGCGAATATTTTGAAGCAAAGATTAATAATTATGGAGCAGACCCGCAAAGTAATTTCTTTGTTGCTTATTCTGTCAACGGCGCTCCATCAACTCCCGAACAAATAACAACAACCATTGACCCCGGAGAATCATTATTATATACTTTTACAACCCCCGTTGATATGTCTGTTATGCAACAATACAACATCCTTTGTTACACAAGCAATGCCGGTGATGCAGACCCTAGCAACGATACAACAGCCCTAACAATTAACAATTTACTCAGTGTAAGCACCTATCCTTATCTGCAAGATTTTGAAAACAGTGACGGAGGATGGGTAGGCGGCGGCGTTAATTCATCGTGGGCATGGGGCGAGCCTATAAAACCTGTGATTAATCATGCAGCATCACCAACAAAATGCTGGACTACAAATCTCACGGCTACTTCTAATATTCTCGAAAATTCATATCTGACCGGCCCGTGTTTTGATTTTTCAACACTTACACTGCCCGAAATTGACTTTAATATATGGTATGCCACATCCACTTTTGCACCCGGAACAGACAGTATTGTCCTAAAAGTTTCTGTTGATAGTGGGGCAACATGGACCCGTGTGGGCAGTATGGGCCAGGGAACCAATTGGTACAATACTCCTGACGGATGGAGCGGCAATTCCGGCGGATGGATACATGCCAAGCATGTTTTGACAGGTACCGGCGGTGAACAAAATGTACAACTGAGGTTTTATTTCTTCGGACCGTTATCAATCCCGGTTGATGGGCTGGCTATTGATGACATTCATATTCGTGAATCCCCTCAAAATGATTTAGGTGTTGTAGAAATTACAGCCCCTCAAAATGGATGCAACCTTAGCATCAATGAATTCGTCAGCATTCGTTATCACAATTACGGGCAAGTTACGCAAAACGATTTTGAGTTAAGTTACCAGGTTGATAACGGCCCTTGGGTAACACAAACCATGACATGGGACATTTATGCTGGGGAAACCATTTACCACACTTTCAGCCAGACCTACGATTTTTCAGCGCTGGCCTCATACACCATAAGAGCCACCACAGGCCTTGCAAACGATGAAGACCATTCCAATGATACAATATCCGTAACCATAGTTAATGAACCCGCAATTGACACTTTCCCCTTCGTTGACGACTTTGAATCCGATGATGGAGGATGGTATACTGCAGGAAATTCAAGCTGGGCATGGGGAGTTCCGGCAAGTGTTACACTCAACTATGCACATTCACCTGTCAATGTTTGGAAGACTAACCTGACAGGAAATGCCCTTACCAGCGAAGATTCATACCTTTACAGCCCTTGTTTTGACTTAAGTAATATGAGCGTACCTACCATTGAACTATATGTTTGGCATTCTACAATGCCTATGATGGGCTCTGCCGGCACACTTGAAGTATCAGTTGATGGCGGCGTATATTGGTCTGTGGTGGGCTACAATGATTTTACCAACTGGTATATTCAGGATATGACCGGAACAAATAATGGCTGGACAGGAGCTTCCTCAGGCTGGACATATAAAAAACATATACTTGATGGCTGCGCTTTCGAGTCCTCAGTAAAACTTAGAATACATTATAAACCCGGGCAAGTTGCCATAACACCCGAAGAAGGCCTTGCTATTGACGATATCAGAATCTTTGACGATTGCACCCCGCCCGATGCTAACTTTTCTTACTCTGCAAGCGGAACCAATGTTGTCTTTACCAACCTTACCACTGGCGGCACAGACTATTATTGGGAGTTCGGTGATGGAAACACCAGCCAGAACGCAAGCCCCGCACATATTTATTCTGACCTGGGTGTCTATAGTGTTACTCTCATTGCCAGCAATATTTGTGGCTCTGACACTTCAGAGCAGCTTATAGATATTACCAGTATTGACGAGAATGACTTCAATACATATATTAATTGCTCCCCTAATCCCAACAATGGAACATTTACACTTACTATTAATACGGCAGTTCACGAAAATATCTTGTTGGAAATTAATGATATGAAAGGAAGCACCGTGTATTCAGAAATATTAAAACCGAGTAATAGCGGAATTATTAAACAATTTAACTTTTCAGAACTCGGTAAAGGTGTTTATTTCATGAAACTGCAAGGCGAAATTATTCAAGCTTTTAAGAAAATTGTAATCAAATAACCTACTTCTTGCTTTGTAAATAAAATAAAACAAGTATAAAAGAGTAAATAATTTCCTTAAAATTTTATAAAATCATAATCACATGAACAAGTATTTCGTTCACGATGGTAAGAACCAAACAGGCCCTTTTACCCTTGAGGAATTAGCCAGCCAAAAAATTACCGCGAATACTATGGTATGGTGCGAAGGCATGAGTGACTGGGCAGAAGCTTCCAAAGTGGAAGAGTTAAAGTCTTTGTTGCCATCCACACCTCCTCCTTTGAAAACTTCAAGCACTCCTCCACCTTTAAAAATCAAAACTCCCCAAACTGCCGCAGAAGACAAATCAAAAAAGAAAAAACTTTTATATATACTTATTGGTGCAGGAGCAGGAGCAATTCTTATTACTGTGCTGGCGACACTGTTAATAGTGAAATCATGCAATTCAGAGAAAAGCAATAAGGGAGATGAAGAGTTTGGAAATAATGATAATACGGAGCAAATTGACGAGGGCACCATGGGAACTTCTGAGGGTGATGAAGGCGGAAAAAATGGTAAAGTTTCAGATGATGCAAAATTACAGGATAATAAATCTAAAGAGCAGAAAGAAGAAGCCGAAAAAGAGGCTTACCGAAAAAACTGGCGTAAATATGTATATGCCAAAAGCGATTATCAAACAGGACCCTTCAATAGTTTGATAAACCCCACAGTGACCGTAACCAATAGTTTACCTTATTTTGTAAATAAAGTAACTGTTGTAGTAACTTATTATCTATTTAATGGTGAAAAAGCAAAAACAGAAACCCTTACATATTATAACCTGAACGCCCATGGCAGTGAGCTTAAAAATACCCCGCCACCGAGCCCGGGTTGTTCATCAATAAAATCGTATATCACACATATTGAGTCAAGCTCACTTGGCCTTAATTCGAATTAAAGTAGTATGAATAAGGTTTCGTAAACAACCTTATAAGTAATTATAACTTCATTAAGGGAACGTAGTCCATCCTCTTCAGAATTGCCTGCCTGTACCTTAAGGTGTATTTAGAGGGATTGATAACCCTGAACTTTCGTGGATTGGGTAAAACAGCAATAAGAGATGCAGCTTCATAAGGGGTTAATTTTGATGAATGCTTTCCGAAATATTTCAAAGAAGCAGCTTCTGCGCCATATATTCCAGGCCCGAATTCCACCACGTTAAGATACATTTCCATGATGCGTTTTTTACCCCATACTATTTCTATTAATACCGTAAACCATGCTTCCAACCCCTTGCGAAGATAATCCCTGTGCGGCCATAAAAAAACATTTTTAGCCGTTTGCTGACTTATGGTGCTGCCGCCTTTGATGCGCTTTGTATTTTTTTGATTCGAATAATAGGCCTTCTTTATTGCCTTAAAGTCAAAGCCATTATGCTCCAGAAAATTATAGTCCTCTGCTGCTATAGCAGCTCTGAACAGGTTGGAAGACATTTTTTCAATTTGCACCCATTTGTAAGCACTTTCAACTTTCTTGTCATAACCCCGCAAAACCATAATTGGTGTGGCTATAGGGTGTACAAACTTATAGGTAAGAACAGGAATAAAAGTAATTATAAAAAAAATAAATAAAAGCCAAAGTAGAAATCTTATAACCCTATTTCTCTTTTTTCTCTTTTTCATTTATTTTCTCTGCAAAACTTTCTGCACAGCATTAACAATATTAATGGTATCAAGGCCGTATTTTGTCATTAGTTCAGCGGGAGTTCCGCTCTCACCAAACTTATCATCCACAGCCACCATTTCCAAAGGGGCAGGAAATTTTTTCACAAGCAACTGTGCGATGCTATCGCCCATCCCACCGTTCATCAAATGCTCTTCGGCAGTAACCACACATTTGGTTTTAGCAACGGAACTCAAAATTGCTTCTTCATCAAGAGGTTTGATAGTATGAATATTAATAAGTTCCGCGCTTATGCCTTTCTCAATCAGGATTTTTACAGCTTCCAGCGCTTTCCAAACTAAATGCCCTACGGCAAAAATGCTGACATCAGTTCCTTCAGATAATTTAAGGGCTTTGCCAATAATGAAGCGCTCATCCGCTGGAATAAACACAGGCACTTTAGGCCTTCCAAAACGCAGATAAACAGGCCCGATATGTTCAGCGATAGCTTTTGTGGCAGCCTTAGTTTGGTTAAAGTCACAGGTATTAATTACCACCATGTTCGGCAGCATTTTCATCAGGCCGATATCCTCCATAATCTGGTGAGTGGCACCATCTTCTCCGAGAGTTATACCTGCATGCGATGCGCATATTTTTACATTTTTATTCGAATATGCCACCGACTGCCTTATCTGGTCATAAACCCTTCCTGTGGAAAAATTGGCAAATGTACCCGTAAAAGGTATTTTACCTGCAATGGCAAGTCCTGAGGCTATCCCAATCATATTGGCTTCGGCTATCCCTACTTGAATAAATCGTTCGGGAAATTCTTTGGCAAAATCACCCATCTTTAATGAGCCTGTTAGGTCGGCACAAAGCGCAATAATATTAGAATTGGTTCTTCCCAATTCAAGCAATGCTTCTCCAAAACCCGAACGGGTATCTTTTTCTCCGGTTTTCTGAAATCTGTTCATGTTTTTTATTATTATTCACAGATATTGCAGATATTTTGAGGATAAATAATCCATCATCATCTGCATCATCTTCGGATTCTATAACATATATTAATAAAAATTTACACGTGTTGTAACTCCTGATTCAATTTTAAATGCTTTATCAATAGTATAAAAAGTGTGTGTTGCTCGTTTTGACCGGAAAATGATACGGTATTTGCCAGGCAAGATGTAGAGGGTTTCCTGAAGACCTTCCTCATTCAGTTTATATATCCAGGTAAGTTTGTTGTTTTCTTCAAGATAGAGGTCTCCGTATCCGCGCATACTAGCCTGTATCACAGCAATGCCGGGCATAGGAATCTCTACGGAAGTAGTATAACTTTGTTTGATGTCCACATCGGAAATATACATTCTCGGCAAACAAAGCACTTCAAGGTCGTACTTTCCTATAATGTATTTCGTTTTCTGGTCGAAGGACTGCACATTCAGTGTTTCCATTTTCCCCTTCTGGCGCACAATACATTGAAGGTTTTTTATTGTAGGATACTTCCCTCCTATTTTCAACTCGAGAGTTCCCTGTGGTGTGCTGAGAGCGATGGTAGTATGTTTCCCGGGAGTGATGGCTATACTATCACTGCTCACAGAGGGTATAGTATGTACCACAATGTCGTATGCCAGCAACGGGTCAAGCATAAGGGTGTCGGGAGAGCCTTCATTATTAAGGGTATGTACGAAATTGTATTTAATTGTCTTTGAAAAATTATCGTATAATGTCATACCAACGTTTGTCTCTGTTGGATTCCCTTCTGAATCCAGCAGGTTAATCTGTGCTGTTGTAGAGTTAAGCGCCTGAGAAATTACTACATTCAATGCTTTGCTAAATTCACTTTCTGTAGCAGCGTCGAAATATGTTCCCACGCAATCAAAAGATTCTTTAAAGCTTTTACCTATACCTATAATAAAAGGCTTGAGAATTATTCCTTTCTTTTGAAGGGCTTGTGACACTGCGCAAGGGTCTCCACCACATTCTTCCAAACCGTCAGTAATCAGAATAATTATGTTCCTGCAATTTTCACAAGGGGTAAAATCACTGCCGGCAGCTTCGAGAGATGCGGCTATGGGTGTTGTGCCCCGTGGATTAACCATTTTTAATTTATGTTTAATTTTTTCGGCATTATCAAATCCAAGAGGTATTTCTAATTTGCTGTCATCGCAATCCTGAGGTGGATAATATTTTTGATGCCCGTAAATCCTTAAGCCCAACTGCAGGTCAGTAATATTTTTCAAGCTATCGAGTAACTCCGACATCAACTTGCTTGCGATGGAAATTTTGCGGTCGCTTTGCCATGTTCCCAGCATACTCTGTGATGCGTCATACACAAACAAAATTCTTGTTGTAGGCTTTGGTTTGGGTTTTTCTTTTTCTGTAATTGTTACTTGTGCAGTCGTATAAAAAAAATTTAAAACAACTAATACAATGAAAAAAATATTTTTACGAAGCATATTCATGACAACAAGAATTAATAATCGCCCAGTGTTTCAGGCAATTGAGCCAATGCCAGTTTCAGCTGTTCATCGTTAGGTGCTATTCCATGCCATTTGTGTGTGCCCATCATAAAATCAACTCCATAACCCATTTCTGTTTTCATAATGATAACGACAGGAACCCCTTTAAAGGTATTCGCTTTTGCAATTATTAACATATCCAGAATTTCAGAGATGTCGTTACCATTCATTTCAAATACTTTCCATCCAAAAGCAGTAAACTTTGCTTTAATATCACCTAAAGAAAGTACATCATCCGTGTTACCTTCTATTTGCCTTCCGTTGTAATCAATAATGCTGATGATATTGTCAATTTTTTTTGCAGAAGCAAACATTATGGCCTCCCAAATTTGGCCTTCCTGTATTTCTCCGTCACCATGCAGGCAGTAAACAATATGATTGTCTTTTTCAAGTTTTTTTGCAATGGCCATACCTATCGCTACCGACATGCCTTGCCCCAGAGAGCCGGAAGCTACTCTGACGCCTTTAGTTTTTTCAGCCGTTGTGGGATGCCCCTGTAATGATGAATTTAGTTTGCGAAATGTTGCCAAATCCTTTATTTCAAAATATCCTGAACGTGCCAGTACACTATACCATGCAGCAGAAAGGTGTCCGTTCGAAAGGAAAAAAACATCTTCATTCCGGCCTTCCATGCTAAATGGTTGAGGGATATGCTCCATTACAGAAAAATATAGACAGGTCAGTAAATCAGAACACCCAAGCGAACCTCCGGGATGTCCTGAATTGACAGCATGTATCATACGCAGTAAATCGCGCCGCACTTGTGTCGCAATTTTTTTAAGTTCGTCAACCGTACGCATAAATATTTTTTTTCAAATATAATTTTTTAATTCACCTTAAACATCATTGTTAAAAAGTAATTGAATAAGTTTTTATGGCATTGATTATCAGTAGACTATTTTACAAAACCAAAAGCATTTATAAAATTAATACTTTTGTAAAAAAAATTATATGGGATTGAACTGTGGAATTGTGGGATTAGCCAATTGCGGCAAAACTACTATTTTCAATTGTATGTCAAGTACCAAAGCACAGACAAGTAACTTTGCTTTCACTTCCAATAAATCAAATCATGCTATCATCAATGTACCTGACGACCGTTTGTACGTGCTTGCCAAGCTTGTGAAAGCAGCAAAAGTAGTGCACGCCACAGTTGAAATTGTTGACATTCCAGGTTTAACAAAAGGAGCAAGCCAGGGAGAAGGCATGGGGAATTCCTTTCTCGCTGACATTCGTCAAACGGAAGCAATAATTCATGTGATACGCTGCTTTGATGATGTAAATCTGCCACATATTGAAGGTTCGGTAAATCCTGTCAGGGATAAGGAAATTATTGACCTTGAATTACAGATTAACGATCTGGAACAGGTGGAGCGAAAAATGCAACGTGTTGATAAAGCTGCCAAAACGGGTGATAAAGAGGCCAAACATCTTTTTGAAGTTCTCAAGTTGTATAAAAATCACCTTGAATCATTTCAATCAGCAAGAACACTTTCAATACCTGACGAAGAAAGAAAACTTGTCAGAGACCTCTGCTTGCTAACAGAAAAGCCTGTCATGTACGTATGTAATGTTGATGATGCTTCAGCAAGTACCGGGAATACTTATTCCGAACAATTGAAAGAATCTGTAAAAAATGAAAACACCGAAGTACTCGTCATAGCCGGAAAACTGGAGGCGGAAATTTATGAATTGGAATCGGAAGAAGACCGCATGGCGTTTCTTAATGATGTAGGCCTGACGGAGCCCGGAGTAAACAAACTCATCAAATCGGCATATCATCTGCTAAATCTTCGAACATTTTTTACTGCAGGCCCCAAAGAATCAAAAGCCTGGACAATAAAAACAGGGATGAGCGCCCCGCAGGCCTCTGGAGTTATTCATTCCGACCTTGAAAAAGGATTTATACGTGCAGAAGTGATGAAGTACGATGATTTTGTAAAACTTGGTTCTGAAAGCGCTTGCAAAGAAGCAGGGAAATTTAATGTTGAAGGGAAAAATTACATTGTTGAAGAAGGAGATATCATGCATATCCGCTTCAATGTGTGAGCGACTATCGACAAAATCGAAGCTTATCCCGCATATTCGCTTTACCTAGTTCATCCGCTTTTCTCCAGTCAGCGCAGGCTTTTTCATGCTCATTGATCGATTGATAAAGATTTCCCCGGTTTGCATAAGCGTCTGTAAAAGCAGGATTAATTTCTATCGCTTTGTTGTAATCAGCTATCGCACCCTGATAGTCAAGTGTACTGAATTTTAAATTTGCACGGTAATAATAAGGTTGGTCGAACAATGGATCCAACTCAATGGCTTTGTTAAAATCTTTTATTGCCTCTTCAATTGAATGGCTGTACATCTTGCGTATTCCGCTCTTGTTAAATTCAATTGCCTTCTCATGTTTTGATGTACAAGAACAAAGTAAAACAATACTTATCGCAATAAAAAATACTTTTTTCATTTTTGAAGTTTTCTATTGCAAAGTAAATATTTATTTAAGCAAATAAAAACTTTTTAAATAAAAAAAGCTCCCTAAGGAGCTTAAAAAATGAAAATCAAAATAATTATTTTTTCCATTTACGATATTCATCAAGCAGGCTTGCCGAAGACTCTGAGGGCTTGCTGACACTTGTTGACACAATGAGTTTCTTGAGTTTTGATGGCCATAATACTACAGGCATAACATCGCCACCGTAAGAGCCATTGGACTCAATGTAACTTTCTCCATCCACAGAACTGGCGTAAAACATAAATGGACTTTTTTTATCGAACTGATAAAGTCTCGCTGCCTGCAGATTCGGAAAATTCATTATCACTTCGCCACACAAAACACCATTCTCTTCATAAAGACGCTTTGAAATATTTTGTGCTTCCGGATATGATTCTTCAATCTTGCTGCCATTAATATAACTGCTCAATAACTCGTCAAAATCCTGTACCCTGGTATATCCAGCCGAATCCTCATCGGACATAATGTTGATATATTTTATAGTCAGTTTCCCTGAATTTTTACCGGTAAATTCAAAAGTGTATTGCTTACGCTCAACAGTAAGGCAACTTACCATAAAAAACACAAAAACTCCGATAGCCAGTAATAAAAAAATTCTTTTCATATTATTTGTTTTTTAAAAGCCGGAAGCAATCCTTTCTCCTGTAATGAGCCCGCCAGCCTTTGGTTAATAATTTATTTTTAAGGATTTGAAACATACAGGAATTTCTTTTCAAATATAGTAATAATTTTGCATGTACATTTGTAACCAATAAAAAATAAGTTTTATATGAAAATTTCTATAGAAATGAGTTATTATCCGCTTACAGAAGAATACAAACCTGAAATTCTTGATTTTATTAAGCGCATTAATACATACAAAGAACTTGTAGCTATTACAAACGGAATGAGTACGCAGATTTTTGGCGAATACCGATATGTGATGAACGCTATTACCAACGAAATTGAAAAATCATTTGAACTGCCACATTCCGTATTTATAATGAAAGTTATTAATGCAGATTTGCAGACGATAATTTAGATATAACAATAGCCAGAAGCCAATTATCGTTGGCATTTGGCTATTGACCCCAAAATAAAATGAACTGGATTACCGAACACTATATTGAGGTCACTGCCGCTATACTTGGAATCACCGGAGTGTTTCTCACTACCAGGCAAAACATCTGGTGCTGGCCCATAGGCTTGCTGAATGTAACACTATCCATATATGTATTTTTTATTGAAAAGTTATATGCAGATGTGATATTGCAGTTTTTTTACCTGGGAATGACATTATATGGATGGTACAATTGGATTTTTGGAGGGAAAAAGAAATATGAATTGCCGGTGCGCAGAATCAAAGGCAGAGAAGTGAGTGTTATGCTAATCATCGGGATTATTTTTTCTTTTGCCATGGGTTACATTATTGCTAATTATACCGATGCTGCATATCCTTACTGGGATTCAAACCTGACGGTGTGGGGTATCATTGCCACCTATGCCATGGCAAAAAAAATACTTGCACATTGGTTGATGTGGATAATTATTGATATAAATTGTACCGCTCTGTATTTTATTAAGCAGATGTATGCATTTTCACCTTTATATTTTATTTTTACTTTACTTGCTGTTTACGGATACTTTCAATGGAAAAAAGATTACAAAACCGAATATTCCGTATAGCTGTCACCGGACCTGAATCTACAGGAAAATCTGAATTGTCCGAACAACTGGCTAAGCATTATAAAACCATATTTGTTCCGGAATATGCCAGAGAATACATAAGCCAGCTTGGCAGGGAATATAAATACAAAGATCTTGAAATCATTGCCCGGGAACAAATAAACCTTCAAAATAAAGCTGAACATAAAGCAAATAAAATACTTATTTGCGATACAGAGCTCACTGTGATTAAAATCTGGTCAGAACACAAATTCAATAAATGCTCTGAATGGATAACAAAAAACTTCATAAAAAATACTTACGACCTGTATTTACTTTGCAATATTGACTTGCCTTGGGAATATGACCCTCTGCGAGAACATCCTCACCTGCGTAAGCATTTTTTCGACTGCTATGAAAATGAGCTAAGAAAAAGAGATGTCAGGTATATTATTATCAGTGGTAAAGGAAAAAAAAGATTACAAAATGCCATCAAAGAAATTGAGAAAGTTTTTTCTGATTTTAGAGTATAAAAAATATATTTTAAACATTAGTTTATTAACTTTGTAAAAAAGTTTTTAATGAAATATTGCATTCAGTTATTGTTTTTATTGTTATCATTTTCTTCTTACGCACAGATAGTGATTGACAGCACCGATATGCCTGACCCCGGAGATACGATAACCCGCAGATTTACTTATGACCTCAATAGTTTAAACTATCAACAAACGGATACCGCCTGTACTTGGGATTTTTCATCATTATCATCCGATTATTTAGTCAGCGACTCCTTTGTTACTGTGGGATCAACTGATTTTGCCTATGAAGTGATGTTTAACAATTTCTTATACCCGCAAAACAGGGCAACTGTTGCTTTACCACAGGAATCGCAAAACATTCCTTTTATTGATATTGAAATCACTGAAAGGTATAATTTTTATAAAAACACACATACACGTTTTACTATGTTGGGCATAGGTGCCAAAATAAACGACATTCCTATGCCCCTGAAATATAGCAATCCTGAAGTTTTATATAAATTTCCGATAACCTACAATAACCGTGACACCTCTGATTCTGAATATCATGCAAACATTCCGGGCATGGGATATTATGGTCAAAAAATCCATCGCGAGAATCACGTGGACGGATGGGGCACTTTGTTTCTGCCTGCAGATACTTTTGAAGTCATACGCGTAAAGTCAAAAGTAATTTATTCTGATACCATTTATTCGGATTCACTTGGATTCGGATACGAATTTGACCGCACTGAAACAGAATACAAATGGTTTGCAAAAGGTTTTCATGGCCCCGTGCTTCAGATAACAAAACAAGAATATGGCTTGGCTTCAGCAAAGTTTTATTACAATCCACCTCCGGACTTATCAATAAAACAAACAGAAACCGAAGAAATAATAAAAATTAACCCCAACCCTGCCAATGATTTCATACATATTTATTTCCCCAACTCCCCGGATGATTTCAGTATCATCATTACAGATATTACAGGCAGAGAAAAAGTTTGTTATGATTACCAACAGAATCAACAAAACCTTAACATCTCTGTGGCAAAACTTACAAAGGGATTGTACTTTTTAAGCATCGTAACACCTGATATTAAACTCACTAAAAAGTTTATAAAACTATAAGCTAAATTATTTTATAATTTTATCCAGAACACTTTTTGCAGCATATTTATAAAGCAACAAGTTCATCATTTTCAGCTTCACGTAATCCTCACTCATAAAACGGTATCCTTCGGGTTTTTTCCCAAAAACACCCGCCCCGGAGTCTTTGATGAGAAACCAGTATTTTCCCTCATAAATACAGTACCCGACGAGTTCCATACAGTGGTCGTCAGTAGTTCTTTCATCTGAAAGGCGCATCTGGCGGGAGTTGTCGTTAATGTATTCGGAAGGTATATCAAAACTCGGAATGATGCATGTTCGGTTTTTTGAGTCTATGCCCGGCTCACTCACATCGCCGCAAATACATATAGTATAGCCATTTTTTACCGCATCGGTAATAATTCGCATGTAATCATCAAGGCAAACATTGTAATAGTCTTGACTGTGCCACCAATTATCTTTTTCAACCAGTTCTCCTTTCTGATTAAAGGGCGCACTTTGGGTTGACATAAAACTGAAATAATCAGAAGGAATGATTTTTAGGTATTCTTTTAAAAAGGTTTCAGGAGAATAAGCTACACCATCGTATTGGAATTGTGCCGGTGGCTCTCCCATATATGAATTCAAAATTGACTTAATTGTATTTAATACTTCCTGCTCATTCCAAAAATTATCCTCTTTAACCTTTTCAAGATATGAAAGAATAGTTTCTATCATCACACTGTGGTCATATACTCTCTGCTCCGAAAGCAATCCGGAGTATGCGCTGTAGGGTACTATCCCATGCAATTTCATCATCCTGACCAGTGCATTGGATTCGGAACCTTCGGCATAATATGTTTTACCTCTTGTTTTTACAAAGTCCCTTGCACGTTCTATATAATCATAATAAACAACATACATCTCCGATAGTTTAACTTTAATTTTATACTGCCTGTAAATATCCGACTCCATCATAGCTATCGAACCAAAAGCCCAGCAGGTTCCTGTATTACCTTGAGATACCGCAGGGTTATGCCACATTTTTGTATACAAAGACGTGTCGTTTGGGTAAATATTTTCACCATTAACAACAGACAAATATTTGTAAGGTTCATAAAGAGTATTATTTTTAATAAGCTCCCTGAGAATAACATTTTCATAATACCCGGGGACATATTCCTTAAAAACGGCTTTATCTTTTTTTAGTGGTTGTTGTGCTTGTAATTGCATTGCTGTCATCAGCAACAAAGCAAGAATATTAAGATTTTTTTTCATACCAGAAGTTTTATACTTATATTTGAAATAAAAAAATGAAATTTAAAGTCGGTGATAAAGTTAAGTTTTTAAATGAAAAGGGTGGTGGAATTGTAAGTAAAATTATCAGCAATACTTTAGTTCATGTAGCCGTGAGTGATGGTTTTGAAATACCGGTGATGGTAAATGAACTAATATTAATAAATAGCAATACCGCCGCACAAAAATATTTCGACAACGAGCCTGATTTACCCCCGGCAAATATTTCAGACACTTCATCACAAAACTTTAACACGCCCGAACCTGCAAGGAAACCTTATGATATTCCCGCTGGAATTTATATTTGCATTGTTCCGCTCGACCAACGCCTGCTGATTGCCGGTGATGCCGAAATATGGCTTATCAACAACACCGGTTTTGATATGATATATGCATTATTTCTGAAAGACATAAACGGGTACCTGGGAAATGATTACGGGAGCATTCCTGCATTCAGCAAAACCAACATTCAACTGGCCGACAGGGAACAAACGGAATATTACACCAATGGAGTATTACAGCTGTTGTTTTTCAGCGATTTTATCGAAAATATTGCAGCTCCGGTAAACAAAGAATATAAATTTAAAGCTGTAAAATTGCTAAAAGAAGACAACTATATCGAAAATTCCGTTTTTAACAAAAAAGCTTTTATATATAAAATTTACGAGCTACCCGCAACTGACTCCAAAGATGTTGAAAAGCCCGCTTCCATTACTGATGTCCAGCTTAAAAGGGATTCACTGATACACAAACATAAAATAGAAGACGGCTTTGCAGAAGTGGACTTGCACATAGAAACCTTGTGCGAAGAACATGTATCCCTTTCTAAACACGAAAAGATGCAGGTACAACTTGATTATTTTACACGCTGCTTAGAGAATGCAATATCTGAAAATTATGAACGGGTAATTTTCATTCATGGAGTGGGTGCAGGAGTATTAAAACTGGAAATCACAAAAATTCTCGAACAGTATTCTTTCCTGGAATATTTTGATGCCAGCATTGCCAGATATGGCATTGGGGCTACAGAAGTTTTGATTTATAAGAAAAATAAGTGAATTATTATTTTTAACATAATAGGAAAAACCAGAGAAATTTTTAATAGTAAAACTGAATATTTTTATGCGGTTTTTATTATTTGTTTTTTTTATCGGCGTTAGCTATTGTTTTGCACAATCAGTAAAGGACACTAACCATATAAATTATATTGAAACCCATGAGCAATTTATTCCCTGTTTGCAATCAACACATCCGCTTGGGGTTTTTATTTCAAGGGTTCAACATAATTTCCAAAAGGAAGCGGCAAAAAAAATATCCTTTAGCTTTAATGTATCCAGCGGAAATGTATGGTTACCCTATGTGAAAGCCTACAAACCGGTTAATGAATCTGACAAAGATGTGTTAAGCTCTTATGTCTGGCATGAGCGAGAAACTTATTTTGATGAACTAAATACTCCTGCGCGTACCATTGAATTTATTGCCGACGGTGTTATCAGGCTTTACCAGCTTGAACTTAATATTCCTTTATCTGCAAATCAGGAACTCAAAATCAACTCACGAGCCATTTCGCTTGACCCCGGCAAACCGCCCTTTTCACTCCTGACCAGCGATCAGTTTATTGAATGGTTTCACAGCAATATCGCCGGCGGCGAAGACCCCTTTGGCCGAAAAGTACATGGACTAAACAGAACAGATTTTTTTTATAAAGATGAAAACGGAAAAACACTGAAAATTAAAAACGGTGATCTTGTTCTTACAGGCATTGATATATCATATTATTACTATCCTCGTTTTAATGTATTACAAAAAAAAGGTTTTTACACAAATTTCGGAATTCAACTTGGCGCAAACTTAAGCCCAGCAAATCCTTCCATGGATATAGGAATCAATTCTTCTCTGATGAAACAATTCAAACTTCGAAAAAAAAATGATATTCATATTGGGTTAAGTGCGGGGGCACTTCTACAGAAAGTTCTTAAAACAGGCGAAGGAGTTCTTTTAAGCAACAACAATTTTATATTTACAGCTGAATTATTTCTGAGCTATCGCAAACAAATCGGCACTAAGAGCAGCATATCCATTACCACCACATACTTTTTGCAAAGCCCTTATAACAAGAGAAAAGACTTTGAATACATAGTTTTGACCGGCGACAGAATACGCCCGCACTGGCATTATGCCCTATCACATCTTTACAGGATGCTTACCTGTCATAACTTTATCATTTCTTATTCACGGGGAGCATACTCTATAGCTGTTTATCTTAGGGAAGACCTGTATGTGGATAATGCACCGGATTCACAAACCGGGATAGCATTTCATATTGCTTTTTGATTTTACCAGATTATTTTCAGAAATACAGATAATGAAATTTAAACTGTCCTTTGGTATTATATTCAAGGGTTGGAAAAGGTACCTTTAAAACATTGACTGCAAGCAATAATGCACGTACCCATTTTTTATTTGTTTTCACTTGAGCAAAGTCCACATCAAAAGAGAGATAAAACTGCCGGTAACGCTCAAAATGCGGCAATGCTTCCCCTTTTTCGTTGAAATCAGGGTTGTGAAAACCACCCAGCATCCCTTCTGCTCCATAGCCTACTGAAATACACAACCATTTTGGAATTTTCGGCTGATTGGGAAACATAAGCCCGGAACTTACCGAAAGCCATTGAGTCTGCCCGTTATAATCTTTCAATATCCTTTCAATGACATTTCCACCAAGAACATCCGGCCTGTATTTTGCAAAATCAGTATGGTGGTAAGACATTTTAAGCTTCAGGCTACGATCACCTAAAAAGATTTCCTGTGAAACAAAAATGGCTGTACCGAGGAGGTTTGCCGTCATATCAGCCACTGAAAACCCCCAGTGCTCTGAACAGCCGTCAAGAATTTCTATGGTAGTCATATAAGCAAAACTAAGAGCACCCCCATACAATGCAGCCTTTCTTTTTTCAATTCCTGACCAACGAAAAGGATAATAACAGAAAGAGGATAAAAAACCGGCAGCTTTCATATGTGCCAATTTGTCCATCTGCATCCACTCACGGCTGTCATTAAAAAAATGAAAAGACGATCTTGGGTAATTTTTGTACCACAAATCATTCAAACCATATATTGATGCCGCATAAAGCGCTCCATCAATAGAAAGAACAGTAGCCAAACGCTTTTTGTTTAATTCATCCGGGTACCTGAAGAATGAATTTTCACCTTTACCCTGATGCAAACTTTCAAAACGATGGTTCATGTTGTCCAGAGTAATTGTTGTATGAGCAAAACCGGCATTCATATTTTGTTCCAAAGCAGGGGCCTGCGACAAAACATTATCCTTCATTAAAAAAAGTAATTGAATTACAATCAATATAAAATATTTGTTTTGCAAAGTCAGATGCTATAAGGTTTTAGTATGGCATTTGTTTTCTCAATTATACTTTTGAGCAATTCCTTATTATCGGCTTCAGCAATAAATCTCAGATAAGGCTCTGTGTTGGATGGACGCACATTAAACCACCAGTGTCTGAAATCAGCACGGTATCCGTCAAAGTCATAAAATGTCAGTGGTTTTTCATTTTCTGTAAAATGCTTCAGCAGAGCATCCATAGCATCTTTTTTCTGTTTAATTGTATAATTCAATTCTCCGGAGCTATGGTAAGCAGAAATATTTCTAATCAGTTGAGAAAAAGTCACTCCATTATCTTTCATATGCGAAAGCACATCCAATACTATCATACATGCGAGTATGCCGGAATCTGAATAAAAAAAATCCCGGAAATAATAATGCCCTGCATACTCTCCGCCAAAAAGTCCATTTATCTCTTTCAGCTTCGGGGCAGCATAAGCACGACCGACGCGCCACATAGCAATGCTATATCCCAGTTTGGAAATATATTCTCCGACAGCTTTTGAACTGCGTATATCCTGCAGCACCACACCTTTTTCTCTTTTAGCAAAATAATGTGCTATTACAGCAATAATAAGGTCGGGAGAAATAAACTGCCCTTTCTCATCCACAAACATTACCCTGTCGGCATCGCCATCAAATATTACACCCAGGTCATTTTTAAGGGCTATCACATCTTTTTTTAGTGAAACAACGTTTTCTGGTTCTAGT
The DNA here is from genome assembly GCA_023228145.1 of Bacteroidales bacterium. Taxonomy (NCBI): domain Bacteria; kingdom Pseudomonadati; phylum Bacteroidota; class Bacteroidia; order Bacteroidales; species Bacteroidales bacterium. Next base: position 29,274 of record JALOBU010000005.1, read on the forward strand.
GGATTGGCTTCATGGTTTGGAAAAGTGCCGTCAGGTACAAAAAAGAGATAGTGAGGCTTCTCACCAAGAAGTTCTTTAATAAATAAGGAAGCCATGCCGTTTGAACAATCTATGCTTATATTAAGGTTGTTGATATCCGGCACAAATGGTTTCAAAAAATCAATATACTCTTTATGCTTGCTGAAAGAAATAATTTTCCCTTTGTGGTGCTGCCTTGAGGATAAATCTTGCTGAACATACCTTTCCAATTCTTTCAATCCTGTATCATAGCCAACAGGAAGTGCATTTTCTTTGGAAATCTTCAGGCCATTGTATTCTTTAGCATTGTGAGAGGCTGTAATCTGCACGGAAGCCTGAAAACTATATTTTGCTGTTGCCCAATAAACATAGGGCGTTGTAGCCAATCCAAGGTCATATACATCGGCACCGGCATCTGTAATACCTGCGGCCAGAGTTTCAAAAATCTCCGGAGAAGAAGTTCTCACATCACGTCCAACAAGTATCCTTGAAGTTTTTAGTAATGCCGGAAGATAAAAACCAATTTTGTAAACATCATCCTTATTGAAATCTGTATTGTATATACCCCTGATGTCGTATGCCTTGAAAGCGTCCATTCATTTCATCTTAGTTAGGGTCTTTGAGAAAAGACCTTATGTTTTCAAAATATTTGTTTTTGTCTTTAGTAAATGTTTCAGAAACATTAGCTCCTTTGACGATGAATGTTGTGGTGCGGTTTTTCTGAACTTTGCCCAGGTTTTTAACTTCAGTAACCGAATAAACCGGTTCCAGCTCCCCTGCAATAAGAAGTACGTTGTAAATGGATGTTCCGAAAGACTCAAGGGCATAATAAGGTTCGAGCATGTATTTGTTATAACCTAATGGCAACAGCACGTCAATATTCGCAAAATCTTTCAGGTTCTTTTTGATACCTTCCAGTGTAGAATATGGCGAATCCGCAATAATCTGCCAGATATCCTTGCGGTTACACCCTACACCAATGGAAAGCCCGGCTCCCATTTCTTTACCCCACAGGTTCACTCTTTTCATCTTTGAATGATATTTTCTTACGTAATCAATAGCTGCATTCAGGTCTTTTTCAAATTGAGCATAGATATAGAAATTATTGTTAATTGTAAAATCTTCGCTCTCACCATAGCCACGGTAATCATATGTTAGCACGTAATAACCCAATGTTACAAAATTGCTTGCTATTTCAATCAAATCCGCCATATTGCCATCACCGCTGCCACTTAAAATAACCATCTTAAATGATTGTTGCTGAGGTTTGTACAACCATCCTTTCAGTGTGAGGTTGTCAGAAGTGAGTATGGAAACCTCTTCGTAATCCAAACCGAAATCGCCAGGCTTTGCCGTATATGTACGTGAAGGCTTCAAGGCATAAGCAGATGAAAAAACCAATAAAACTAAAACTGCAAAAAGAAACTTTTTCATAATATATCATTTTTGGGTTTGTAAAATTATGCATTTTAAAAATATGTGGATTGCCGTATGTTTCATTTTTCAAACACATTTATTAACGAAACTCTCCTTTTACCAAAAAAGTGCCAAAGTCAAAAAAAAACAGGGTTTTGTCTTCACAACTGAACCAAACTTAATTGCGCTGAAGTTTTATTATTTTTTTATCTTCATCCTGTTGAGTGCTGCATGATATTTTTGTGCATTCTGAGAATGCTGTGCTCCTGTTTTGGCAAAATTGTGATACCCCGACAAATCTTCCTTCGCACAAAAATACAGATAGTCATGTTTTTCGTAATCCAGTACTTTGTCAATTACGTATGGTTCCGGTAAACAGATTGGCCCGGGGGGAAGGCCGGCATATTTGTATGTATTATATGGTGAATCGTATAATGTCTGTGATGTAAGGACTCTTCTGATATTAAAATCGCCAATTGCAAAAATAACAGTTGGGTCCGCTTGCAAGAACATTCCTTTGTTAATTCTGTTCATGTAAACACCCGCAACCCTTGACATTTCATCTTTTTTTCGCGTTTCCTGATAAACTATGGAAGCCAGAATAACAACTTCATCAGGAGTCAGCCCCATGTGAACCGCTTTTTCCCTGCGGGTTTCATTCCAGAATTTCTGGTATTCGTCATACATTCTTTTTATGAATTTATCGGCCTGTGTATTCCAAAAAAAGTCATAAGTATTTGGTATAAAAATGCACATAACATTTTCTGCCGTCAGGTTGTATTGAGCAAGTGCAGAATCATTATTCATAATTTCCATTAATGAGGAAGAATCCGCTTCCAGCAATTTGCCAACTCTGCCAGCTAATTTTTGCTTTATCCGGATATTATTGATGGTAAGATTTATAGGCTCCTGCCTTCCAGAACGTAACAAATTAATCAATTCATTGTTGTTCATATTGTTTTTCAAGAGGTAGCGCCCCGGTTTCACTTCAAGAGTGTAGTTTTTTTTTCCACAAAGCCATTCAAAAGAATCCATGTCAATAACAACGGAATCCTTGTTTAATAAAGACTTCACATCATTAAAATCTGAACCAGTGGGTATATACAAATACATGGTTTCCTTGTCTCCAAGGTTCACATTACTGATAAAAATTAATTTATAATATTTATAACCTATAATTGCTGCCCCCGAAAATAAGAGCAAAATCAATACAATAAGCCCCCGAAAAAAATTCCTTCGAACACTATTTTTCTTTCGGGATTTTTTTTCGGTTTTTACAGTTATGTGTTTTTTTTTCTTCTTAACAGGCATAATCACTCGTTAATGAATTGCAACATAAAAACATTTTTCCATATTTGGTTGTGACGCAACCAATGTTTTTTCAACCCGATATCCTTATATCCCATCTTTCGAAACAAGGCAAGACTTGTGAGATTATCTTCGGATATGTTGCAATAGAGCTGATGTAATCCTAAAGTGTTGAAAACATAATCATGCATCATTTCGAGAGTTGCTTTTGCGTATCCAAGTTTTTGTTTTTCAGGAATTATTATGATACCAATTCCTGCCCTTAAGTTCACGGCATCTGCATCAAAAAGTTCCACTGTGCCTATTCTCTGTGACTTTTCGGTGTCGTTAGTGGTGATAATCATTCTCAGTTGTTTCATGACAAAAAAATCCTGTTCACAACTCAGAATATATTGCTCAATGGCATAACGTGACAAAGGTGTGGTATTTTCGCTTAATGTCCAATTCGCGGTGTCATTTTCAAGCTGATACAGAAAATCGATATCCTCGGGTTCGGGTGCCCTAAGGCAAATGCGTTTATCATACATAATAAATCAAATTTCTATTTGTCCTGAAAAAACATGAGTGACAGGTCCTTCAAGCCAAATATCCTTATACGTATTTTCATTTTTTGTAAAACTAACTTTAAGATTCCCCCCTTTAGTTTGAATATTGTAGGTTGTTCCAATCATAAAGCAAGAGGCTGCAATTGCTGCAGCAGTAACTCCCGTGCCACACGAAAGTGTTTCTTCTTCCACTCCACGCTCATAAGTCCTAACATACAAATCGTTATCTCTTATCTCAACAAAATCCACATTGGTGCCCGCAGGAGCAAATAAGCTGCTATAACGAATTTCCCTGCCTTCTTTTTCAAGGTTAATTTCATCCGCATTACGAACAAAAGCAACATAATGCGGAGAGCCCGTATCCAGAAAATAATAATCAGGGCTTTGCCGTACTTCTGTAACATCATTCATTCTGAGCCTTACCATTGCTGTGTTTTTTTCCACAAGAATAACTTCTGCATGATGAATTCCGTCAACAGCTTTAAAAATTATTTTTTTATTAATATCAAAATGCTGATATGCGTAAGCAGAAATACAACGTCCACCGTTACCACACATGCTCCCCTCATGTCCATCAGAGTTAAAATACCGCATTGAAAAATCATATTCTTGGGAGTTTCCCAAAAGCAAAAGCCCATCAGCACCAATTCCAAAACGCCTGTCGCATAATAATTTTACGACATCTGTTGCCGGGTCAAATTTTTTGTCTTTGTTGTTAATAAGGATAAAATCGTTGCCCGTGCCATGAAACTTCTCAAAAACAACCGTCATAAAGTACTGAGTGTTTTTATTATGGATTCGTTCCTGACCTGATTAAATGGTTTGAAATTATCAGTATAGTCAATGGAGTAATAGTCTTTGTTATACTTGATAAATAATTGGTTATTATGTCCGAGCAGCGACAAATTGTTTACTTCGAGCAGACCAAAAACCACCAGTTTATTATCATCCATTTTATATCCCTTGTAATTTAAAGGAGACCTCCAGAATTCAACACGTAACATATCCGGTGACTTCCTTTTTGTTTTGTAATTTTCTGTCAGTATTGAATCCAATTCATACTGTTCATTGTCGGAAGGGACTTCACCGATTATATTAACCATTCTTGAGGTTATCATTTCGTCTTTTGTCACAACGATATTTTCGTGAGAAACCGGTCTGTCATCAAGAGTATCTTTAGTAATTTCGTTATTATATAATTCAATGAGCTCTTCCACACTTAACTTAGATGTATCGGATTTCAGGCTGTCAATAAATGTGTCAGGGATTTTGAATTTGGCTTTTTGATATTCATATTTCTTCTTTATAAATTCTTTCTCCTGTTGTTTATCATCATTGTAATCATTTTTGACAATAATATTCTTACTAAACAAATCACTGAAAAAATTATGCTTATCCAATTGCCACCAGATGACACCGCCTGCAACAAAAAAACCCAGGATAAGTCCAAGTAAAAGATATATTATTTTATTATCCTTGTAATTCATTCGTGTGGAAAATGACAAATTTTACACAAAGATAATACAAATAAAAAGATTTTGGTTGAACAAATTTTTTACTGAAATTTATACTATATGTGCTCTGAAGGCGTTTTTTTAATGCTAAATATTTAAAAATTAGGTATAGAATTTGATAGAAAAAAATTTCAAAATAAAAAGCAATGAAAAGAATAGTAACAACCATCGGAATTGCTCTGGCAACGAGCCTCATAACTATTTTGGCTTTCAGGTATGCCGACAATAAAAACCAAAATATACAGACCTATTTTAAAAATCAGTTGCCTGCTTATCCGGCATCATTCAGTCATGCGTCTTTCTCAACAAACCCTGATTTCACGGCAGCTGCAGAAAAAACAATACACGCCGTGGTTCATATACAGACTCAGTATTACTATAAAAATTCATATTATGACCAGTTTTTCGGTTATGACCCGTTTTTTAACTTTTTCAACCAGCGGCGTTATAACAACACACCCATTGAAACTATGGGTTCAGGTGTTTTAATTTCTGAAAACGGGTACATCGTTACCAATAATCATGTTGTAAATGAAGCTACTAAAATAATGGTCACATTAAATGATAAAAGAACTTATGAAGCAAAAATTATTGGCACTGATGCCGGGACTGATCTGGCTTTAATTAAAATTGAAGAAAATAATCTGCCCTATATCACCTATGGAAACTCCGATGAAGTTAAAATCGGGGAATGGGTTCTTGCTGTAGGCAACCCCTTTAACCTGACCTCTACCGTAACAGCAGGAATTGTCAGTGCCAAGGCAAGAGATATTAATATCTGGGGAGACAAAACTACTGTTGAATCTTTTATACAAACAGATGCAGCCATTAATCCGGGGAACAGCGGCGGGGCACTGGTAAATACCACTGGCGAACTTATAGGTATCAATGCAGCCATTGCCAGCAATACAGGTTCGTTCACAGGGTACTCTTTCGCTATACCTTCAAATATCGTTCGCAAAATCATTGCAGACATTATGGAATTCGGTCAAGTGCAACGGGCATTTATGGGACTCAGTTTTACTGACCTCGACAATAAGCTGGCAGAAGCAAAAAAACTTAAGGATTTAAACGGTCTTTATGTGCAATCCATTTACGAAGGCGGCTCCGCAGAAATTGCAGGCATTAAACAGGGCGATGTGATTGTTAAAGTCAACGGGAATAACATCCACAGTTCATCCGAAATGAAAGAAATTTTAATCCGCCAAAGGCCGGGAGACAAAATTGATGTTACCGTGCTTCGGGAAAATGAAGAAAAAAATTTCACTCTAACACTTCAAAACAGGGAGGGAGGCACTGCCATCCTCAATAAAAGTGCTGAAAGCCAAAATGTTTTCGGGGCAACGCTTACTGAGATTGATGAAAACACTAAAACCCGCCTTGGAATAAATAACGGAGTTAAAATAAGCAAATTAGAACGCGGAAAATTATCTAATGCAGGAATTAAGGAAGGGTTTATTATTACGCGCATTGATAATAAAACAATGAAAACGGTGAACGATGTAACCAATATTCTCTCAAGCAAACAAGGAGCCGTGTTAATTGAAGGCATTTATTCAAATGGGATGCAGGCATATTTTGCCTTTGCACTGTAACAATAAATGTTTCAATTCGTAAACAGTCATTTATAAGACATTATAAAAAGATTTGGTGGTTACAGAAAAAAGTTGTACCTTTGTACCCGTTTCCCATCAAAATTAAATTACTGAAAATCAATTATTTACAAGAAAGGTTTCTGTTAAATGAGGCAATTAAAGATAACAAAATCAATCACAAACAGGGAAACGGCTTCCCTTGACAAATATTTGCAGGAAATTGGCCGTGAAGAACTTATCACAGCCGATGAAGAAGTGAAGCTGACTCAGCAGATAAAGGCAGGAAATCAGGAAGCACTTGAAAAGTTGACTAAAGCCAATCTGCGTTTCGTTGTTTCTGTTGCGAAACAATATCAAAATCAGGGCTTGAGCCTTCCCGACCTTATTAATGAAGGTAATCTTGGACTGATAAAAGCCGCCAAACGTTTTGATGAAACCAGAGGCTTTAAATTTATCTCTTATGCCGTTTGGTGGATACGCCAATCCATTTTGCAGGCGCTTGCAGAACAATCCAGAATTGTCCGCTTGCCTCTGAATCAGGTTGGATCCTTAAATCGTATTTCCAAAGAATTATCACGCCTCGAACAAAAATTTGAACGTCCTCCCCTTCCCGATGAACTTGCTGAATCTTTAGATATTCCTCAGGAGAAAATAAATGCGGTAATGAAAATCTCCACCAGGCATGTTTCCATGGATGCTCCCTTAGCTCAGGACGAAGAAACCAAGTTCATAGATGTTTATATGAACGAAGACGGCCCAACTACAGATAATAACCTTATGTACGAATCTTTATCAAGAGAGATACAGCGTTCTTTATCCACACTTACGGATAAAGAAAGGGATGTCATTAACCTGTATTTTGGCCTTGGCATGAACCACGGGCTTACTCTTGAAGAAATTGCCGTAAAATTTGACCTGACACGTGAACGCGTTAGGCAGATTAAAGAAAAAGCCATCAGAAGATTGAAGCACACCTCACGAAGTAAATTGTTAAAAGCGTATTTAGGACAGTAAAATTTACCTTTTAATCTTTGTAACGGGCAATAGGAGTTATTCCTCCGCGGACTTTATCCTTAATTTTTACCAATATCTCGGTATCCAAAGGTAAAAGAATATCCACACGGGATCCAAATTTTATAAACCCCAGTTGGTCACACTGCATTGCTTGCATTTTTTCTTCTGCATAACATATGATACGCCTTGCCACAAAGCCGGCAATTTGTCTGACCAGAATCGGTGACCGCCCCTCGGGTTTTATGATGGTGGTTGTTTGCTCGTTCATATATGAAGACTTTGGTTTTCGGGCAACAAAATACCTTCCATAATAATCTTCTGTTTTAATGACTTTCCCGCTAACAGGGAACCAATTAACATGCACATTATTTAGCGACATAAAAACCGAAACCTGAATGCGTTTTTCATTCAGATATTTTTCTTCATTAATTTCTTCAATAGCAACAACCACGCCGTCAGCGCCGGAAAAAATAATCTTATCATCTAAAACAAAATCCCGCGAAGGCTCTCTAAAAAAACGTATGATAATAATGAGCCAGATAAACGTAAAAGCAAGCATCAGTATATCAAACAAAAGATAATCCTGAAAAAATAAAAATAAGGGGATATTTATAGCGAAAAATATCAGAATAAAAATCAGTATGATAACCTTACCTTCTTTGTGTATTTTCATAGGCTGTTAGCAATAAAAATATAAATGTATAAAAAAACAAAAGGAGCTGCAAACAAAATGCTGTCGAAACGGTCGAGCATGCCGCCATGACCGGGCAATAAACTGCCGGAATCTTTTACCTGACAACTACGTTTAAACAAAGATTCTGCGAGGTCGCCAAAAGTTCCGGCTAAAATAATGAGCATTGCTATTGCAAGCCAGTGGCAGAACAGAAAATCTTTAAACACCATAGAAAGGATAAATGCTGTAATTATCCCAAATAAAACAGCCCCAATAATTCCTTCCCATGTTTTTTTAGGAGAAATGCGTTGAAACAACAAATGTTTTCCAAATAAGTTGCCCGCAACATAAGCTGCTGTTTCTGTGACCCAGGTAATGATAAAAAAGCCCAGCAGAAGCTGTACCCTGAATTCACCAGTTATCTGAAAAGGACTGTAAAAAAAGTTAAGCAGTGATAAGGGCAGGGCAATATAATACACGCCAAGTAATGTTATGGCAATGTTAGTGAAAGGGGTTTCATGTTTGCGGTACATCTCTGCAACAAATATTAAACAAGCCAGAGGGATATTTAACAGAACCAATCCAAAACCTGAAATATTATGTGCATATAAAGCTACGCTTAAAAATAAAAATGCCCCTAAAATAAATCCTGCAATTTTTTGTGGTTTGATGTTGTCAGAATGTATTAAAAAATAAAATTCATGCTGGCACAACATGGTAACAAGCAAAAAAACCAACATGAATGAATATATACTCCAGCAAACCGATGCAATAACGATACTTATAAATATCAGGCCGGTAATTGTACGTATGATAACTTTTTTCACAGATTAAAATTATGAATCAGTGATTTGGCTTTAATCACATTATCCTGCAAAACATATAATTCAAATTCGCCAAAAAGGTATATAGAATCCTGTTTATTGACAATAAGTGCTTCAATTTCATTTTCCAGAAGCATTCCTTTAATAATTTCAACCTCATAAGACTTATTACTCTCATAAATATTTACCCAGTCACTTCCCATTTTTTTTATTCGAATGTATTATCATCTATTAAGAAAAGAAACAGTTCTCTCGGGCCGTGTGCTCCCATAACCAGAGTTTTTTCTATATCGGCAGTGCGGCTGGGGCCTGATATGACAGAAATCAGGGATGGCAAATTGTCTTTATATTTTTCTGTTATACCTGACAAAGCGTCGGGGAGGTCGGCAACTATCTGAGAAGAATAGGCCACTACAATGTGAGTGTCGGGATAAACAATAAGGCGGCGCCCCGAGGCCTGTGCCGATGAAACCATAATGCTTCCCAGCCTTGCTATGAGAAATTCGCAGAAAGTAATCCCCTGTTCAGCTTCTGTAATTGTATTCACATCCTGATGAAATGGCACACTGGCAACAGTAAGCATCTGCTTGATAATTTCCTCAAAGCAGTAAAGCTGATGCCATTTGTACTCTTCAGCAAAAGCTTTGATGTTATAAAAAAACTCTTTTTCATCAGCACAATAGACAAACTTACCGGCTATCGCAGTGAAAGCTTTAGCGAAAGCTACATCAAGCGGTGCTTCCGGTTGCTTAAATACCTGAGAAGAAAAATCAATTTCGCTGTAAGGGCATTCCGCTTTGTGGATGCCGGCATTTCGTACATTCTTCAATACTTTTTCCCTTGAGGTATATTCTTCCATAGGTGGGGCTTTAACGGTTACTGGTTTTCTTCCCTTGCTTCGTTTTCCGATGTCAATTCCTTATCTTCATTTGCATTTGCTTTTGCTTCTGTTTCTATTTTTATTTCGGGTTTTATTTCTGTGTCTCTTGCTTCCTGAAATAATGATTCAGGTGGCTGCAAATCTTCATTTTCGGGTTCCTGAAATATTTTTGGTTCAGAATTTACATTTTTGGGGGGTCTTGGTTTTCGTTTTGCCTTAGGGGTTTTTGCCTCCTGTTCTGTAGATTTTCTTTTTAATGTAAATTCAATGTCTCTGGCAATATCGTCAATATTGTGGCGGTCGGTAAATTTTCGTTTTCCGAAAATATGCTCCACATCTTCGCGGAATATCACTTCTTTTTCAAGCAGGAGGTTGGCCAGGGCCTTCACCTTTGGTTTATTGTCCCTGATTATCTTTTTTGCTCTTTCATATACGGTTTCCACTATTTTTCGGACCTCTTCGTCAATTGTTTGCGCCGTTGTTTCGCTATATGGTTTTGTAAGTGCATATTCCTGCTGCCCTGAGGAATCATAAAAACTCAGGTTGCCGATTTTTTTATTTAAGCCGTAATACATAACCATGGCGTATGCCTGTTTTGTAACGCGCTCCAGGTCGTTAAGAGCTCCTGTGGATACTTTTCCGAAATTTATTTCTTCCGAAGCCCTGCCTCCCATGATGGCACAAAGCTCGTCGCACATCTGTTCCGCAGTGGTAATTTGCCTTTCTTCGGGAAGATACCATGCGGCGCCTAAGGCTTTTCCCCGAGGAATAATAGTAACTTTTACCAAGGGCGCCGCATGCTCAACCAGCCAGCTGATGGACGCATGCCCTGCTTCGTGATAGGCTATCACCTTTTTTTCTTCTGAGGATATAATTTTGCTGCGCTTTTCCAGCCCCCCTACGATACGGTCAATGGCATCAAGAAAGTCCTGTTTGTCAATAGTTTTCTTTTCTTTGCGGGCGGCTATCAATGCCGATTCGTTGCATACATTGGCAATGTCAGCGCCCGAAAAACCCGGTGTCTGGCGTGAAAGAAAATCAACATCTATTTCCGGAGAAAGCTTCAGAGGTTTCATATGAACCTTAAATATCGCTTTCCGTTCTTCCAGGTCCGGCAATTCAACATGTATCTGTCTGTCGAAACGCCCTGCCCTCAAAAGGGCGCGGTCAAGTATGTCGGCACGGTTGGTAGCGGCAAGAATAATAACTCCGGCATTGCTCGAAAAGCCATCCATTTCAGTTAATAACTGATTCAAAGTATTTTCTCTTTCGTCGTTGGCTCCCGTCATAGGATTTTTACCTCTTGCACGGCCTATGGCATCTATTTCGTCAATAAACACAATACAGGGAGCTTTTTCTTTGGCGGTTTTAAAAAGGTCGCGCACACGCGAGGCACCTACGCCAACAAACATTTCCACAAAGTCGGAACCTGACAATGAGAAAAAAGGTACTTTTGCTTCACCGGCAACGGCTTTTGCAAGCAAAGTCTTGCCTGTTCCCGGAGGACCCACTAACAAAGCTCCTTTAGGAATTTTTCCACCAAGCTGTGTATATTTTTTGGGGTCTTTAAGAAACTCCACTATCTCCATAATCTCTACTTTGGCCTCCTCAAGTCCGGCAACGTCATTGAAAGTTATCGAACTACTGGTGTTTTTATCAAAAAGCTGTGCTTTGGACTTGCCCACATTGAATATCTGCGAGCCCCCGGTACCTCTGCCCATCATTCGCATAATAACAAACCACACAACTATCAATATCATAATGGGTATTACCCAACCCAGAATATCTCCGCCCCAATTGCGGCGTGTTTCGGGTATGATATCTACAGGTATGCGGGTCATAATAATGGTTTTCTCTTCTGCAGTTTTACCAATGGTGTCGTTCAGCATTATTGTTTTTTCCACTTCCCGCACCTTGCTTTCAAAATTATCAGGTGACAATATCTCAAATATATAATGCGGCCCCTTGTTGGAAGAACTGCTGCCAAAGCCTTTTTTACTGGCTACTTCTTTAAAAGCCGTATCACTTGCTAGGGCTTCCTTTGTGATATAAATTTCAGCTTTTTCTTTATTTACAACAACAACTTTTTCAACCTGCATCTTCTCGAGGTATGAAACAAACTTATTCCACGTGGTTTCCTTTACGCCACCGCTTCCCGAAAAGAAAAAATTCATTCCAATAAAAACTATTGCGAGCAAGGCATATATCCAGTAAAAGCTGAATTTCTTTTTCCCTCCCGGTTTATTGGAAAACATAGTGTTTTTCTTATCCTGATTCTGTTCGTTAGCCATGTTGTATCTCTCTGTTTTTTATTTTTCCGATTCAATATAATTCAACTTTGCGTCTGCCCATAATTCTTCGAGTTTAAAGAACTGCCTGGTTTTATCCTGAAAAATGTGAGCCACCACATCCACATAATCGAGCAATATCCACTCGGCATTTTGAAAACCCTCGCGGTGTGAAGGTTTCTGTCCCATTTCTTTCCGCACTTTTGCTTCCACGGCATCGGCAATAGCTTCGGCCTGCACACGAGATGTACCGTGGCAAATAACGAAATGCGAAAAGAAAGTATTATGCAGGTTCGAGAAGTCAATGCATACCACATTTCTGCCTTTTTTTTCGGCCATTTCTTCAGCTATGATATTGGCAAGACGCTCATCTTCCGTTTGTTTTCTCTTTCTTGGCATCAGCAAATTTTTGTAAATTTGCAAAGTTACTTATTTTTATCAATATTTGTTAATAAATTAATAGTACAAAGAGACTTGTGCAAAATTCCGGCACACAAAAATGAAAATAATCTTCCTTGAAGAAACCGACTCGACAAACAATCATGCCGAGAAGCTTATTGAGAGTGGTGCTGTTAACGAGCCATTATGTATTATAACAAACAACCAGATTTCCGGCAAGGGCCAGGGTAAAAATGTCTGGTTGTCGGAACCGGGTAAAAACCTCACATTCAGCATTGTTTGCTTCCCTGATTTTTTACCTGCAACTCAGCAGTTCTACCTTAACAAAGCCGTAGCATTATCCGCACTTGACCTGTTAAGAAAAATGCTTCCCATGCAGAGTATCAGTATCAAATGGCCCAATGATATATTTATTGAAAACAAGAAAGCTGCGGGAATACTCATAAAGCTGTGCGTTCAGGAAAACCTTATTAAATACGCCATAATCGGTATCGGCATGAACGTGAACCAGCAACAGTTCCCTTCGGAACTGAGTTCAGCGGTTTCGTTGATAAACTACCTGAACAGAGAAACCAATCTCAAAGAAGCTCTTGAAAAATTTCTTACACTTTTTGATGTGCGTTACAGCCAACTTAGGCAGGGCAAAAAAGCGCCCGTTGACAATGATTACAGAAATGCTTTATACAAACTGGGGAGAACAAACTTGTTTGAATATGACGGGAAACAAGTACATGCAAAGCTCAAGGGTGTGAACGAATACGGATGGATACAGCTTGAAACAGCGGATGGAGAACTTATTGAAGGTGATATGAACCGGGTGAAAATGATTTTGGACTAACGGGCCGTTGCCCTATTGCACGCGTTGCGAACGCGCGCGTACTGGGGGTTATGCACCGTAAATTATTCTTTTATTATCTTTTTCTGCAATGTCCTGTCATTACATGAAAATATAATAATGTACATGCCTTTCTTCAAAGTGCTAATGTCTAATTCTTGCTTATTATTGTATAAAACGCCTTGAAGTATTAGTTTTCCATCAATACTATAAATATAAAAGTTTTGGTTTTGTTTACCAACAGCGTCAATTGTAATTTTATCAACAGCTGGATTTGGATATATGTCTATTTCTTTAATAAGTTCATAATCATTTATATTGCTTGTCAGAGTATCACAAACACATCTAATGCTTAAACCATTAGTCCAACTATGAGATACTCTATATACAGTTGCTGTAAAGTACAATATATTGTAACCCCAAGCAGTAGTTGGATACGCTATAGTTGATGTCCAGAAATCAGCTTCATAATTAATTCCAACGAATTCACCTCCTGCAAATTCACGAAAACCACCGGGTAATGCAGTAAATTCGCTTTCATTTGTTGCATAGTTTGGGCTCATCCAATGGGATGTGCCAGCTTCTCTTAATTTTGTGCCAGCTACACTTTCGCCACCTAGATATCCAATAAGCGTAACCCAGTCAGCATCGGTTGGTACATGCCAGCCTGTCGGACAAATTTTATAGGTAGTTACAGCATACCAGTTGTATAATCCACCATACGTGGCATTAAATGTCGTAGAATCATTGTTATAATATGAATATGCAGGTGTTGTAAGATTAATCCAAACGGAATCAACTGTAACATTTGGTATTGGAGACCCATCGTTGAATGTTATTGTCTTGAGGTTTGAACCTAACCAAACCTGTGTGCCTATAATAACTTTGTTGTAAACATTACCATCAATGTCTGTTACCGTCTGACAAAAAACATGAATTGTCAGGAATGTTGCTACTACAAATAGAAAGATTTTTGTTCTCATGGTATTTTTCTTTTTTTATGGTGCATAACGGACATGTGCTGCTGCATGGCGGGGCGTCAAACGGGCGTGTCCGGCGGACACTGCACGTTTTGATGTCCCGCTTAAGTGTCCGGCAGGACAGTTTTCCCGCTGGCAGCAGCACAAAGTTAGCGTTTCGTTGGTTTTTATTAATCCTTAATACAACGTACAGATAATCCACTTCTCTTCCAGTCGACATTTTTGTATATATTGGCGTAATTATTGAGAATGATCATGTACCATGCTTTGTCTGTATTGTATTCAGTAGAACTCCACCAGTAGCCCTTCCATTTAATGAGGGTGAAGATGCCACTAAATCGGTAACCTCCTGGAAGTGCTGTAAATCCGTATTCATCAGTAGCTCCGGTATTAGGACTTTCCCAATGTTTTAAACCACTTTCTTTCATCTTTCCACCGGCAATACTTAATCCTCCTAAAAAATCTATTAAGGTAATCCACTCAGCATCTGTGGGTATATGCCAGCCTTTTGGACAAAGTTTGTCTGATTTTACAGCCCACCAGTTGTAAAGTGCGCCATAAGTGTTTTTGTTGCTATTGGGATTGTTTTCATACCAGCAATAACCAGGTGTAGTTAAATAGACCCAGTCCGTATTATCGGTCACATAAGGTATTGCTGTACCATCGTTGAAATGAGTGGTTTTTAAGTTCTCAGTCATCCATGTTTGATTTCCGATTTTTACAGTTTTGTAAACATTACCATCAAAATCTTTAACTGATTGCTCAGTTTGTGCTTTAATTAATGAATTTCCTATCACAATAAAGCAAAGTACAATTAACATTCCCTTTATATGTCTCATTTTTTTCTTTTTAATGATTAATAATTATTATTTGAATTTTTCATTTGTCTGTTTCCTAATCCAATGAACGCTAACGCCTGTGTTAGCGTATTACGTTTATTTTTACTTTAGTTTACGGTTACGTTTATTCCATTTTAACATCTTAAATTACTTATTATTAGCACTTTAATTTTTTTAATATCCGTTTGCAATCATTTGTCCCATAGGGATGCCTTTGGCATAAGCGTTTGTAATCGTCTCAACAAATATAATAATTATTTGAATTGATATAAAACTCGGAAAGTTTTTCTCGGAAGTATTTTTTGCATCTTCCGCTTTTTGGCAGGCACAGAAAATACATTTTACCGATTGCACATTCAATATAGTCCAATGTCGCCTTTTTCTTATTGGACTATTTTCATGTAGCATCGGCACTAACCATTGTAATTTATTTTTTGTCTTTTGACTAAAAAATAAATACAATTGGTATTACTTAGCCAGGGCTAATGCCGACGCAAAGTAAAAAATGCGCTCAATCCTTAACACATCGAACTGAATATGCAAAATCCCACATTGCCAGGCAGGTCCAGTCGAGGTAGCTGAAGCGTGAGTATAGTGTCAACGACCAGGAGGTTTGGGTGGCATTATAATCCGTGTCCTGCGTTGCACTCCACCAATAGCCATTTTCGCCTATTTTGCTGTATGCCTTTGGTCCGCCCCGCCATCCGCCGGGCAGCGCAGAAAAACCGCTTTCATTATTCCCGTTGCCATCAGCCACTATGCAGTTTTTGGCCTGCCATGCTTTTTGTTTGGCGGTCAAAGAGTCATTTTCTACTCTGACAGCCCAGCCTGTGGCAGATTTAAGTTTCGCCGGCGCTTCCTTTTTTCCGCCCAAATGCTGAATCATCGCAATAAATTCCGCTTCGCTGGGCAAATGCCATCCGACAGGACAAACGGTTTTGGCCGTTTCCCAGTTATATAAATAGCCGTATTTGGCTACGTTGGCCTCATTATCATCATAGGCCCAGCAGCCCTTGGTAGCTTTATAAGCCAGATTTTCGGCCATCCAGGTCTGGTTGCCAATAATTACCGTTTTATAGGTTTTACCATCGCGGGCATCAGTAAAAGTTCCGTTGGTATACCCCGGCAATACATCAAACTCATCACGGGTTCCGTTGGCATAGATGATGACAGAGATTTCTGATTTTTGCAATGAGTAAGATGGGCCTTCCGGATTATCAAATCTTTTATACTTTATAACCTCGGTTTCAATTTCTTTGACATAGGCTTTGATTTCATTCCCGTTTTTCAGGCGGATAACATCCTGCGAAAATGCCTTGGAAATTCCTGTGCAAACGATTAATATAACGCAAATCCATAAAAGTGTTGTTTTCATTTTTTCAAGGTATTATGCATGTTTTGCAGTGCTAATTCTGCGAACACGCGCGTACTGGGGAAAAGAAAAAACATTTGCAAACGCAAACTCTACCCTTACCTATTGCCTTACACCCTCTACCCCCACCTTCTAACTCTTCTCAAAATACTCTTTGAGCTTCTGCCCAAAGATATCCACCATATTTTGCAGCGGCCGCGAGGCCATCATGCTTATCATGGGAGGCATTTCGTGTTCAAATATGAATTCCGTTTCTGTTTCTGTTTCACTTGTAGCATTGAGTAAACATACCAGCTCAAAAGTAAAAGGTATTTTCGTGCCGGTGTCAGGGACTATCCTTAATTTGGAATTTGGGATTCTTTCGGTCATTTTGAGAGCAAGGGAGCCCATGCCACTAATGTCAAAACTGCAGGTGTCTCCTGTTGATTTCCAATTGCCGACCTGCTCGGGCATGAGGGTTTTAAAGTTGTTGAAATCGGAAAGAAAACCGTAGATATTTTCTGCCGGCTTATTGATTTTTGTTTTTTCACTTTTTATCTGTGCCATATCACTTCCCCCATTTTTCGGGAGCTTCGCGCCATTTTGCCAGTTGCGGAAGGTCTCTTTCGTTTATATAATTGTTTTCCACAGCTTGCTCCAGCAAGGCGTTATAATGAGATAGGGTAAACAAGGGGCATTTTGCTTTAGCAAAACCTTCTTCAGCGACAGGAAACCCATATGTAAATATAGCGACCATGCCTTTCACATTACATCCTGCATTTCGCAGGGCTTCTACTGCTTTGAGGCTGCTGCCTCCCGTAGAAATAAGGTCTTCGATAACCACCACCGACTGTCCTTTTTCCACCACGCCTTCTATCAGGTTTGTAAGCCCGTGATCTTTGGGCGCCGAACGCACATATGCTAAAGGCAATCCCATATCCTGTGCCACCAGCGCGGCATGAGCAATAGCGCCGGTAGCAACACCTACGATAACGTCCGGGCTACCGAACTCATCATTGATAATACCGACAAATTGCTGGCGGATATAGGTGCGAACCGCAGGGTAAGACAAAGTTTTTCTGTTGTCGCAATATATCGGGGATTTCCATCCTGATGCCCAGGTAAATGGTTTTTGCAGATTCAGTTTTATTGCTTTAATTTGCAAGAGGTATTCTGCAGTTTTTAATAAAGCATCGCTGTATTTTTTCATGCGACAAATGTACAAAGTTTACATGAACGACAAAGAAATTTTCTTCACAAAGAAGAAAGACATTGTTAATGAACATAATACATCACTTTTTCTGACCGACCCTGATATCAATAGAATTAATAACAACATCATAGAATTTATTAGCGACAATAAAAACAACAAATTATATTTTGTTCACAGAAGCCCAAAAAAATTATTTAAAGCCTTTGCTAAAAAATATAAGATTGTGAAAGCTGCAGGAGGCATAGTAAGAAATAAGGATGACAGGATACTATTTATTTTCAGAAGAGAAAAATGGGATTTGCCAAAAGGCAAGGTCGATAAAAAAGAAACAAAAAAACATGCCGCATTACGCGAAGTAACAGAAGAAACGGGACTTGAAACGCTTGCAATTCTTCGGAAAACTGCTTGTACTTATCACACCTATACCGAAAAGGAAATACAAATACTCAAAAAAACATACTGGTATGAGATGTTTGCCGACAAAGATGAGCCCTTACATCCACAAGCAGAGGAAGATATAACAGAATTAAGATGGGTTTCCTCACATGAAATGAGTGATATCATCCGTAATACGTACCCTCTTATTAAGGACCTGATTAAGGAATTTGAAGAGATTGGAGATTAGAGATTGGAAATTTTAAATTGAAAGTTGTAAATTTAAAATATTGTAAGAAGCGTTTTTTTATGCGATATTACTAACTATTTTGGTTGTTTTGTATTTTGTTTCTTCGCAGCCGTTTTTAGTAACCCGCCAACTGGTAGATACTCTTACTGACTACAAAAAAACACAAGCAGGAGTTTTTGATACGTCAGCAAACCCCTTCGCCGCTATAAAAAAGCATCACTAAGGTTTTAAACACAAATTCGTCATTTAAAAATTTATTTCTAAAGACCGTCATTGAAAAATTAATCATATAAGCGTAAGTAAATCAGCACATTGTAATGACGTTTCCGGGTAAAAACGATTTATTCTCTGCAATGTTTATATAAAACATTGTAGGCTTCTTTTATGCCCAGTTCGCCGGCTTTGCTGATATCTGTACACCCTTTTTCTTTTTCGCCCAAAAACAAAAATAAAATTCCGCGGTTAAAATATGCTTCTGCAAAAGTTTTATTGTAAAATATGCTCACGGTATAGTCCAGCACAGCGCCACCAAAATCATTCAACACACATTTCACATAAGCACGGTTATAATAAGCAAAGCAAAATGTGCTGTTTTTTTCTATGGATTTTGAAAAATCCAGCAGCGACTGCAGGTAATAATTGTTGTCTTTTGTGCTTGCAGGCGGCATGAATAATTGCCTGTTAAGTTGTTCGTCTTCTTCGTGCCGGCCTAAGGCAAAATGCATATTTCCTTTAAAAAAATCAATCAGGTAAGCATAGGCAGAAGTATCACTGATTTGCGCCGAAGTATTCAGAAATTCTTTGTAATTTACCATGGAGCCGGCAAGAAGGCAATCCCAGATTTCACATACCTCCGAAGCAGAACCCGCAAGTACGATGGAGTCAATTTTTTTTCGTTCGTCAGGCAGTTTCTCAACATCCACAATAGCGCTCCCTGTTGTGAATATCCATTTGTACGCCATGGGTTTAATTTTATTGAGCGCCTCCAGTTCTGTATTGTAAATGTTATTAGAATGGACATTAATTTTTTCAGTAAGGCTGATGCTGAACAAGGGTTTCATGATTATTTCATAAGGCCTGAACTGAATCTTGCCGCGCGTAGTATCAGTATTCTCAAACTCTGTCCTGAACTCAAAAAGTTTTTTAAATGAAGCTATCTCTTCCTCGCTATATTGTATGGAATCATTCCTGGACATAAGCATTTCAGCCATTTTTTTATCTTCCAGGCTGGTTCTGTAATTCTTCACTTCCTGATAGGCAGCCGCTCTGAAAAAATAAGCGTAGTAGAATGCCGGATAGAGAGTGATTACCTTAGAATAGTCATCAATTGCGCCATAGTAGTCGTTCAACTGATGTTTTATCTGCGCCCGGTAAAAATAAGCAAAAAGATTATCAGAGTTCAGTTCTGCTACCCGGTTGAAATCTGAAAGGGCATCATAATATTGCTCATGCTCTGCATAAAGGCAGGCCCGGTTATAATAACATTCTGCATTGAAAGGATTCAGTTCAATAACCTTTGCATAATTATGCAGAGCGTTTTCATATTCCTGCCTGCTATGGTAGTATGCTGCAAGATAGTAGTATGCCATCACATTTAAGCTGTCTTTGGATACGACGAAATTGAAATCATCTCTCCCGCTCACAGAATCGGCCAGAAAAAGTTTAATCTGCCCTCGCAAAATATATGCATTGTAGTTTGCCGGCTCAATGGTAATGGCTTTGTTACAGTCAGCCAGTGCTTTTTCGTATTTTTTAACGCTCATAAACAGGATGCTCCGGTTAAGGTATGCGTTGACATTGGCAGGGTTAAGCAAAAGCGCCATATTAAAATCTTCGAGTGCATGGATGCTGTCCCACATTTGTGTCCGGGTGTAACCTCTTGCATTATAATAATCCGAACTGGAGCTGTTCAACGCAATGGCTTTGTCGAAATTTGATATTGCATCAAAATAATCATTTTGTAATGTTTTTATGATACCCAGATAATAAAATGCAGGACTGAAGCCATGATGAATCCGGGTTGAGTTTTCAAAATCCGCCAGAGCGCCACGATTATCCCCTAATTCCATTTTCGCAATACCTCTGAAATAATATGCATGATGGTTTTCCGGCACCTCATCAATTATCTTGTTAAACAACAATATGGCTCCGGTATAATCGTTTTCCTGTATCCTCTCCTGCCCCTTCATCATATAGTGCTCAATATTGTACTGGGCATTAGCTGAAAGGCCTAATAATACTGTAAATGCAAAAAATAATAAAATATTTTTCTTGTAAAAATTCAAAATAACAGAGAAAATACGAGTGGATTAATTAGAGAAATAACAGCAAAAATAGCCTTTTATTGTTGTTTATTTATCAACAAATAAATGTTGACGTGCATTTAAACACCCTATATAATAACACAATTTCAGTTTTTTTATTTTTTTGCTTTTTAAAAGCAAAAAAAATATAATATATTTGTACCATAAACCAAATAAATAATTAATTATGAAACATTTAAAATTACTTTTTTTACTTCCGGCTTTCATATTGTTAGCCTGGAACACCTGGGGCCAAAACAAAACAACCTCAACAGTGAATGATGCATTGGAACAGGAGTTTGCAGATATTACAACTTATGCCGGTGATACAGTAAGAATAGCTTTTAGATATGAAGGAAATTATGCACATGAAAGGTATGTTGATGATATTTTGATAGAAGAAATACTCCCTCCTGTTATAAGCCCCGACAGCACAACCTTTGACCTCGCTTTTGCTGATGACGTTAACACCACCATAACCTGGAATGCAGCAACAGCAATTACAACTATTGCTGACAACCAGCTTACGCCCTTTACACTTATAGAAGGTACTGACTTTGATGTCTCAGGTAATACACTAACCATATATAGTACTTATCTTGCCGCTGTGTTGCTCGCAGAAAATGACGAAATAATACTTAGCCTGTCTTTTGATGAAGGCACCATACTGAGTTTTACAATTACAGCTATTCTGACCCCTCCACCTCCTGTGGTGATTGCCAACTGGAATTTTGAAAACAGCACCAAAAGAGAACTCATTACTGACGATGCTACATTTCTTTCCAATCCTTATACTGCCGATGACGGCATTACTTCCAACATTGATATTGCTCCAATAACTCTGGTTGGAGGAAGTGTTTTCGCCGGATGGGTAACAGGCGCTGGTGGAACAGGCACATACGCTGCTAACGCCGAGGCATGGAACGAAGGCACTGACACCAAATACTGGATGGTTACATGTAGCACACTTGGGTATGAAAACATTATATTAAGCTCAAAACAAAGAGGTTCAAATACCGGTCCCCGCGACTTCAAAGCACAATACAGTACTGATGGCACAAACTGGACAGATATTCCCGGTGCTACTATCACTGTTGGAGCAAACTTCACTTCCGGTGTCCTGAATGAAGTTCCTTTGCCTGTAGCATGTAATAACCAAAGTTCCCTTCAAATCAGATGGCTAATGACTTCAGAAACATCCGTTGCATCAGGCTCAGTGGGCGCCGGCGGGACTGACCGTATTGATGACATTTTGATTACAGGAACAGAAGTTAGTGTTTCTGTGGAAGAATTTTTATCAGGTTTTACGGTTTATCCCAACCCTTCAAACGGAAATTTTGTGATTGATGCCGATGATAATTTCCTGATGCAAATCACCGATATAACAGGCAGAATTATTTCTGAGCAAATATTGGTAAAAGGCAAAAACACTATCAGTATGACGAATCAGGTTTCAGGCATTTATCTGCTTCGCCTCACAAACAATAACAACACAAAAACGATGAAAATTATCATCAAATAAATTTTTGATTTGTTTTAAACAAGAAAAAGCCCGGATGATTCGGGCTTTTTTTTTAAAAAAAAGTCAGATTAAGAAACTGTTATGATTTTTTTAATAGCAAGCATAAATTTAAAATTTCACCTGTCAGACTGAGCCGAAACTCCTGAAACGACAGTAAAAGCAGTTTCGTGTCCCAGCCTGCCGGAGTACCCTGCATGCAGGTAGGTAAGTCGACCGTATGTTAATAATAAAAATACTCTTCCCTAAGAGCCCCACTTCGACAATCCCGATAAATCGGGATGCTCAGTGTAACTCGAAGTTTTTATATCTGATTTTGATAGCAATAGTAATATATAAATTCAAAAACAAAAGAGTTTCTAAATATTAGAAAAAAACCTATTGAGTAATTTGGGTTAATACAATTACTTGATATAATTTAACCCATCTTTATATTGTATAATGCCGATAGAGTAACTGTTATAGTACAATTTATTGGACTATTACAGATACCGTATCGGTATAAAATATTTTATTTGAATAATTTTGCTTAGGCTTCATCCTTAGTTTTTTTATCTTAACTGGCTCCGCCAATTTGTAAAAAAGTAAAGGCACGAATCTCTCCGTGCCTTTTATCTTTGAAATAATTGAAAATGTTATTTCTGATCTAAACCTCTGCGCTTCAGTAAAGGTTCAATAGCAGGATCCTGCCCACGGAATTTGCGGTACTGATCCATACCTTCGCCATCGCCGGATTCCTGCAGGCAGTATTTGCGGAATTTGGTTGCAAGGTCTTTATTGAATATATCGCCCGACTGCTTGAACGCTTCATAGGCATCGGCCACGAGGACTTCGGCCCAGAGGTACACATAATAACCGGCAGCATAGCCACCGCCCCAGATGTGTGAAAAATAAGTGGAACGGTAACGCGGCAATATTTCAGGTATCAAACCTATTTTGTCCATGGCTGCTTTTTCAAATTCTTTAATATTGATATCTGTGGGCTCTGTCAGGTTATGATAGTCCATATCCAGGATAGCAGCGGCAAGCAGCTCGGTCATATCAAACCCCTGGTTAAATTTTGAGCTGTTCTGAATCTTTTCAATCAGTTTGTTGGGAATCACTTCATCGGTTTTGTAATGTTTTGCATAATACTTCAGCACTTCTGTTTCGCTGGCATAACTTTCCATAAACTGAGAAGGAAGTTCCACATAATCACGGGGTACATTCCCTGCAGTACGGCTGTATTTTCCTTCGGTGAACAGGGCATGCAAACCATGTCCGAATTCATGGAAAATGGTTTCCACTTCGTCCCAGGTCAATAACGAAGGAGTATCTCCTGTTGGTTTTGTAAAGTTGCAAACGATAGATACAATAGGATCAACTTTTTTTCCGTCGCGCCATCCTGCTGATTCAAAGCCGCCGCACCATGCCCCGCCGCGTTTGGAATCACGCGGAAAATAATCAAAATAAATTATTCCAAGGTGTTTTCCGTCGGCTTCTTTCACCTCATACGTTTCAACGTCATTAAAATAAACCGGGAGGTTGGTTAACTTATCGAAAGTAATGCCATAGAGTTTGTTAGCTACATAGAAAATCCCGTTTTTCACATTATCAAGGCTGAAGTATGGTTTCATTTCATTTTCATCCAGATCATATTTTTCTTTACGGACTTTTTCAGCATAATACCACCAGTCCCACGGCTGAAGTTTGAATTTTCCGCCTTCCTTATCAATGATTTTCTGCATTTCAATTAATTCATTTTTAGCCATAGCAAGCGAAGGCGCCCATAATTTTGCCAGAAAATCATTAACAGCCTGTGGTGTTTTAGCCATGTTGTCATCAATGACATAAGCGGCATAGCTATCAAAACCAAGCAATTTGGCTTTCTGAACACGGAGCTTTGCCATTTTAGCGATCACTTCATTGTTATCGTTTGCGTTGCCGTTATCCCCTTTCATAAAGTAACCACGGTAAAGCTTTTCGCGAAGATCACGATTCTTGGCATATGTCAGGAAAGGCAACATGCTGGGTTTGTCGATGGTGAACAACCACTTGCCTTCCATGTTTTTAGCTTTGGCGGCCTCAGCGGCAGCATCAATAGAACTTTGTGGCAAACCATCCAGGTCTTCTTTTTTATCAATGGCCATCTGAAAATTTTTATTCTCTGCCAATAGGTTTTCACCGAATTTTGTTGTGAGTGTAGAAAGCTCTTCGTTGATCTTCTTCAGTTCTTCCTGCTTATCTTTGGGAAGATTGGCGCCAAGGCGTTCAAAGTCACGGTAATGTTTCTCTACGGCACGAATCTGCTGTTCATCAAGGTTCATTTCTTTACGTTTCTCATAAACCGCCTTAATGCGTTCAAAAAGCTTGGCATTCATGTAAATCTCATCGTTGTGTTTCGAAAAGCGAGGACTTATTTCCCGTTCTATTGCCTGCAAACGCTCATTTGTGGTTGATTCCGTCAGGTTAAAAAACACATACGCAGCTTTTGATAACAGATAACCGGATTTGTCAAACGGTAGAATAGTGTTGTCGAATGTCGGTGCTTCGGAATTGTTCACAATTTTATCGATTTCCTCATTCTGTTGTTTCATGCCCTCTTCAAAGGCAGGCATAAAATGCGTGGTATCAATCTTGTCGAAAGGAGGCACCTTAAAAGGCGTGTCATAATCCGAGAAAAACGGATTGTCATTTGCTTTTTTGGAGTTACACGCCCCAAAAATAATTGCGGCTAAAGCCATCATAATTAATGTTTTTTTCATTGGTTAAATTTTTGTTTAGTTATAAATTATCATTTTGATAAATAAAGGAAGGCAAAGTTACAAAATCATCATGTAAAAAATACGCAACAAATAAATTTATATTCATGTTAAAATGATTGACATTATCAAATTTTTAATTTTATATTTGTATTAAAAATCAATCCGTAGATTTCTTAATATGTAATTTTATGTCAATCAAAAAGGAGAATCATATCATGGCAGACAAAGGCACAAAAAAGAAAATCACCCGGGTAGGAGGCCCCGAAACCGCTTCGACTATTCCTGCATCAAACACACCTCCCCCAACTGAAGCCACAAAACCATATGTTACAAGTGACGAAAACAAAGCCAAAGCTAAAAAGTATCGCCTTATCGCGGTTATTTCATGGATTATTGCCATTGGTCTTGAAGTTGGAGCAATCCTTCTTTTGAACAAAAAGCCCGTACCCATGGTTTGGCTTATCGTTCTAATCGTGGCCGACCTCATCTTTGCCGTTATTGGTTCTATGTTGTGGAAAAAATCCAACAAGTTTAATCCTGCCTCCCAGAAAGAACCTATCAGATTTTTCATACAGAACCAGTTGGGCGCCATCATCAGTGTCATAGCTTTTCTGCCCCTCATTATCCTTATCTTCACCAACAAGAACATGACAGGTAAGCAGAAAGGGCTTGCCGGAGCCGTAGGTATAATTGCTCTTGTAATCGCAGGCTTTTTAGGCATTGATTTTAATCCTCCCTCGCAGGAAAAATACCAGGAACAAGCTCAGCACGCGAAGGATTCTATGCAAACCGAACAGGTTAAAGAACTTAATAATGGCATTGACCACGTGTACTGGACAAAATCCGGAAAAAGCTATCACCTGTATTCCGATTGCGGCTATATAAACACCGACAGGACCGACGAGATATTTGAAGGTACGGTATATCAAGCCAAACAACTGAAAAACATCACCGATATTTGCGACCGTTGCGCAAACAGGGCAAAGAAGGAGAAAGAAGCGTTGCTAAGAAACGATAGTGTGAAGTGAATTGTTAGAAGTTAGAGGTTATCAGTTATTTTTTTCTTTCAGGCTGTTGTCTTTCCAGAATAGTTAAGCCGTGCCCTGATTCGATATGGTCTTTTATCTGCCATTCGGGGTGGTCGTCAATAAACTCAAATATAGCGGCTTTCATTCCAGGTCTGCCATCGAATGGGTTTTTAAGCCCGAAGGTCTCGGTGCTGTGCATCATAATCCATTTCTTCACCCTGAGATGATGATGTTCCAGTTCTGCTTTAATTTGTCCATACCAATGATCGGTATCTATATACAGTAAGTCGGTTTTTTTTATTTTAGCTTTCAACACATCTTTTTGTATCATTTTAAAAAACATGTCATCATCTTGGGCAGCCTGCTTTATCATGCGGGCATTTTCAGTAATCACAAGGTCATAAGAATAAACTTTTTTACAACCGGATATCAAAAACGCCAACGTTGAACAACCGGTGTCAATACCAAACTCTGTAACTTTTTCGCATTGTGACGCATAGTATTTCAATATTTCAAGATGAAGTTTAACCGCTTCAGGCCTGAAACCCAAGCTGCCTTTTTTCATGCTGTCGTATAACTTGATAAGGTTTTTAGGGGTTAACTTTTCCATCATCCAAATATCAGATTATTTTTTTTATGAGCAAATAATAAAGTAGCATTGGCCAGTTCAAAATTTTTCTCCCGCTCCAGTTCTCTTACAAATGCCTTGTGGTAATATTTGTCACCTTCTTCCAACAATTCAGATACTTTCATCCGAAGGAATTCCTCTTTAGCCTCATCCTTCAATCCATTTGCCCAGTTTCTCAAAATCCATGTGAGCGACCAGATAGGCAAGCCATAAGGGCTTATATCGGTTTTGTCTGTAATGAGTAACCCATCGAAAAGGTTTTCAAGGCCACGGCTTGTCATATTATAATAATGGTGAGGGTAACCATGGTAAGGCTGAAGGAAAGGCACGCTACACAACAATTCCCCACCTGGTTTTAACACCCGTGCAATTTCTTTAGCACATAAAAACGGATCTTTCACATGCTCTAAGACTGAAAGAGAGATAAGTGCGTCAAAAGCATTATCCTTAAATGGTAGTTGTTCCCCAACAGCTAATACATCAGTAGTGTCGTAATCCACAATCTCAAGGTTTACCACATTATCATAATAAATATCTCTCTGCCCTGCCCCGCAGTCAAGTATGAGGCCGTGTTCATATTTGTTTATTAAATCCAAAACAAAAGGCTCGTAAATATTGCTGCTGACCATATCGGTATCCACAATATTATAAGTTTCACGGAAATCGTCACTTAAAAAATCAAAATTCAGGTTTTCCGTTTCGATATAAGGCATATCATTACGCAGCAAAGGTTTCACTTTTTCCTGTTTGCATATTTTAGCATCAACAATGGTAGAGATTGGCAGTCGTATGTTCCTTCCTTCTTCTTTGCCGAAAAGTTCAAAATGCTGGCGTCCCGAGGCGGCTACTCCTTTTTTAATGGCAATGGCGACATCGAAATTTGCAGCCAGGTAGGCTTCTTCCGTAAAATTTTCTTCTGTAGCTTTCTCAATTAATGTATAATTAGCCATTTGAACTGATTGGTTTGAACAAAGTTATAAAAAAATACAAATTTATTTTGAAACCGTATCATTTCTGTGAATAGGTTTTGGTTTTGATAACAATAAATGATTAATAATATCAATAGACATTTCCTGGATAACAATATCGGGCTTTTCTATAATAACAACTTCATGACAAAATTCAGGAGTCCAAAAATAAGATATTCGCTGAAAATTATGACTTAAATAATGACTTAACCAATTAGAAAAAGAGTCCCTGAACATCAGTACGGAAGGAGTTGAAATTTTATTGTTAACATAACTAATGGCTGGATTATTAGAAATAGAAATGGGGTAATTCAAATATTGTATTTCTGTAGGCATGGATAGTTTTTTGCTTAGAGGATATAATACCTCATTTTGATAATACTCGTTGATGAGCATTATTTTGTACATTCCATTAGCCACACCCTCACCACCAAAGTTTCTATTCATAAACTCTTTGTAATCTTCAGAAATCAAAAAAGAATCAGGCACGGCATCGCCAAATTTAAACCATTCAAAATCATTATAATTAGCAGGGGACGGGATTCCGGGGAAATCTTTTTTAATAGCTTCCACTATTGTTTTATATGCGTAATAAGCTCCATAAAAATTCCAATGCGGGTCGTCTTTGTAATAAATATCTTTGGGAGATGCCTGCCTTAAATCGTAAAGTGTTTGATAAACGTCAATAATGTTCAGACGGGTATTTTTCTTTAAATAGGAAAGAAACTGCTCTAATTTTGTAACTCCATTATGTTTATATATAGAAGGCCTTAACTTATCCTCATAAATCAGCAGTGCAGAAGGAGGAAAAACCAAATAAAATTTTATTCCTTTTTTTTGCAGCCAATTGTTTCGTTCGACCAATATATCGGACATTTTTTTCAATTCTGCTTCTGTTAATGGTTTTCGGTTTTCATAAGTTTCCAATATCCATCCCTGAATAAAAAACATCCAGCCATCTTTACCAAAATGTATTTTTTTGTTATTAATTAGTTCGTTAAAGGTTTTGTATTCAATCAGGTTATTTAAAGTAATGATATTGGTTCGTCCGGGAACATTATCAACAATAAAATTATTTATTTTGTTCGTAAAAGACTGGCATGAATCGATAGAAAAATCAGGGAAACTCTGTGCATTTCTTTTTTCTTTAACGATATAATTTTTTTTAGTACTAAAAATACTAAAACCAATTACATTTGAGATAAAAACAATAAAGAATATGTTTATAATGGCATGCCGGTAGTTGACTATTGGAAGTACTTTGCATATTACGAGTAACACCAAAAAAAGCACCATTGACAAAAAAATAAATATATGTTTCTTTAAAATCAACAAATATTCTGCATCATCAGATTGTGCAGCAGAGTTTAAAATAAAATAAGGGTCGGGGCCTGTAATATGATAAGTATTTCCTTTTTTCACCATATCATTGACAACGAGATAATCATATGGGATGCGCGAATAATTCCATGTTTTTTTAATCAACCCGGAACTTAATGCAATTTTGGGTTCTTCAATTGTTTTTACATTACCCTCTAAATCAACACGCTGAAATTTATATTTTTGTAAAAGTACCTGAGAAATAAAAACGCCCTTATGCTTGCCAGACAAGAGTTTCCATTCGCTCCAAAATTCGGGGGTATTATAATAATATAAAAAAGATGCCTCTATATTGTTTTTTGACGAAAGCTTCACATTAAATTCATCATCTTTTCCAATCCAGTAAAATATAAATACAAAGATTGATGTAAGCACCGAAATCAGTACATTTTTTTTTGGGTTCAGATTAAGAATAGCCGCAAATAATATCAGAATAAAAATAATCATCAACACGATAACAAACGCATGCTTGTTTTGATTCTCAGTTTGCAAAATGTTGAATGGTTTTAAATTAATCCTGACGGGCGTTTCGGATTTTGAAACTACAACATTATAATCAAGTGGCGATGACAGTAGCTGAGCGTTCGATATGTTGAACAAATTGGTATCTTTAGCAAGTAAGTTTTGTACTGTTTCTCCCTTGCAATAGTTTACAGAATTAAGAAAAATAGTGTCGTTGGCTGAAAGGTTTTCAATAAGAAGAAATAGTCTGTTGTCGGTGTTAATAGCTTTTTTATATTGAAATAATTTAAACCCGGGCTGAGATATTTCCCATTTAGCCAAACATTCATTAGAGTTGTTAATGCTGATAAATCCAGGACTTGATGTTCTTGCGGAAAAATAAATGTATTCGCTTTTATTGTCGGCAACAGGTGATTTCCATGGCTGACAAACTAAAACATAGGCAGCAGGTATGAAAAATAGTGTCAATTGCGAAATGTGAAATTTTGATTTTTCGATAAAATTCATGTAGCGACTCAAACAAATCAGGAGCATGAAAAATATCAGAGAAACAAATAAACATAACTTGTCTTTTAAAAATAACAGCCATTCTATACGCGATAAAAAATAACTGGTTGTAATTTTAAAATACGGGTCAGTTCCCGTAATGATGTATTTGTCTCCCTGCAGCACTATATCATTTAACAATATACATTTTTGGGGAATTTTGCTTAAAGAAAATGTTTTACAAATAAATGTATTTATAAAACTTATTTTTAAATCATCAATTACACGATTGTCTGATTCTATGTCAAATCTCAGGTATTTTTCTTCGTGTAAATTAATTGGGGTAGTGTAATTAAGAATATTTCCGTATTTATAATACTTTTTTTCGCCCGAAAACAAAGGCGTATGGTTATGAAAAACCTCAGGGTTTTTTATTTCATTTTGACTGCTTATTTTAACTTGCCAAATATCGTTGTGGTTAAGTACATAAACCACTACCATAATCATTGATGAAATAAAAACAGTGAAAAAGAAGTATTTTGATTTTGGTGCAAATATGAATATCAGCAAAAAGCATAGAACAAAAATTCCAATTATAACTATTTTCTTATAAAGGCCTAAATCATTGGTCTCCCATGAATAATAAGGAAAAAATGTAATACAGGCAGATTGGTTAGCTTGGATTGCAGTCAGTTGTATCTCATCTTTTTTAACATTGACCAATGCATTTGCAACCAGTGTTTTTTCTAAAAATGATTTATTCAGCGAAAACAAGCGATTATCACGATACAGATTAACACCAAGTATTGAAATAGTGTCGTGCGGCGAAAGATGTTCAATAATCAGGCTGATTGAAGAAGCATCTTTTAATGATCCATAAAATTCAAGGCTTTTATAACCGCTACTGTCAACCTTCCACGAAGTCATAACTTTATTGCCCGACAACAATGTAATATTTGTGTGAGAATTTGTTTTAACGGAAAAATAAAAATAATCATTGGTATCGGTATCAATGGGAACAGAAGATTTATAATCATCTTTAAGCAGAAAATACAAACAGGGTATGAACAGAAAAAGGAGATATATATATTTTATTCGGTTTTTAAACATCGCTTATCAGAATTTAAAGTAGAAAAACGGGTTAAATGATACGGTAATTAATCGCATAACCGAAAGTAAAAAAACGACTATCAATCCAAAAGTATAAACAGAATCAAACACTTTTTTTGTTTTCTCTTTTTTCAAAAATTTTGAAATTGATATAGGTACGCAAAGCGCAATTCCAACAGCCATAATCAAATAGTGTTCTTTCATAAAAAAAGAAGTTAGTCCCAGAGTGCCTTCTCTTGGAAAGCTGAACATAACGGAATAATAATCTAATGCCTGCTTCAAATCTTGTGTTCTGAACAAAACTCCTACAACCAAAAGAATAAACCATGTGTACAACATTCCAAAACCTTTGATACGTTTTAATAGTTTTAGCAGAAACAAAGCCTCAAGCCCCATCAATATCCCCTGAGTAAGCCCCCAGATAATATAATTCCATGTAGGCCCGTGCCAAATTCCGCAAACTACAAATGTTACAACCAAGGAAAAAAAAACTCCGGCATTACCCCAGTATCTTAATGACAAAGACAATGGGCTAAAGATGTAGTCTTTAATCCAGTTGGATAGTGTGATGTGCCAACGGCGCCAAAATTCTGTGATTGACCTGCTAATGTATGGATAATTAAAGTTTTCGGGGAGTTCAAATCCAAGCATTTTTCCTACGCCAATCGCCATATCAGTATATGCAGCAAAATCAAAGAAAAATTGTAAGGCAAATGCAAGCATGCCTACCCAGGCAACTTCAGGGCCAATACGCCAAAAATCTGTCTCAATAATTTGAGTTACTACATAACTGATTTGATCGGCTATCAGTACTTTTTTTCCTAATCCAATAATAAATCTTCTGACTCCTTCGGTAAAACGCGGCAAATCAAATTGGCGTTTTTTTAACTGTTGTTCAATTGCAGGATATCGTACAAGAGGCCCGAGAATAAGCTGAGGAAACATTGTAATGTAGAGGATAACATAAGCAGGATTTTTTTCAAAACGCTTGTTGCGCCTGTAAACTTCAATATTATACGAAATTGCCTGAAACGTAAAAAAAGAAAGCCCAAGCGTACTTATCGTTTTAATTTCGGGCAAATTTTGAACTCCGACATATATAAGATTATCAATGATAAAGCCGATATATCTGAAGTAAAATAAAATCCCACTAAAAGTGCACACAGCAAGGATAAGAAATATTTTTTGAAATTTTGTTTTTACAATAAAAAATGAAAATAACCATGCCAGAATGCTAATAACCAACAGAAGAACAACAAGTTTACCTGCTCCCCAAAAATAAAATACCAAACTGGCAATAAACAGAAAGAGGTTTTTAGCCCATATTTTTGGCAATAAATAATATCCTGCGAGAAAAACAGGAAAGAATATAAAAATAAAAACTATCGAACTATAGACCATCTGCAGCTTTTATTTCAATTATTTATTATATTCATTATCAATAAAAAGCATGTTTTTTAAAGTTTTTCCTGACAATACTCTCAACTTATGCAACCATTCAATCCTTAGAAAAACATATCATATTTCTAGCAGCTTTTTCAGGTCGTTCTCGTTAAATTTCGGTTTATCAAAAACATTCCTGTAATATTCCAGTATCTTTTCAGTGTCGAAATGTTTTTTTATCACCTGGTAACTTTTCTGAATACGTTTAGTGTTAATGTTGACATAACGCATCCAGTAACCCAGAAGCTCTTTTAAATCATTACTTGTCAGGGGCACTTTTTCCCTTGGAAAAAGATCGCCGTAAAACTCAATATCATTAAACATTTCCAGGTGTATGACTCTTTTTTCCTGTTCAGCTATCTGCCGGTATTGCTCTTCTGTTGGTTTCAGCAAATTGAAGACTCTGGAGTTATTATATATCCGTAACACGCTCAGCATGGGTTGTGCAACATATTCAAAGGAACCTGCATAATTGATGGTCTGCATCGCTTCTTCGTAGGTTTCGGTCGGGAATCCGATGATAAAAAGTGTCCGGGTTATAAAGCGCCTCGATGCGGCATGTATCGCTACTGATGCTTTATCTACATCCAGGTTTTTTCCTATCAGCTTTTGTAAACGGGGCACAGCGCTTTCAACAGCCAGCGCCATTTCCACTGTTCGAGCTTGTTCAAGGAGGTCTATCATTTCTTCATCCACCTGGTCGGCACGAAACCCGTTTGGAAAATTCACCCTGACATCAGGTAGTTCTTTAATGATCAACGCCAGTAGCTCTTTAGCAGCAGGCATTGGGACATTGAAAGTGTCGTCCAGAAAGACAAAATTGAAAATACCGCGCTTGTCACGCCGCTCTTTCATCTCAGTAACCACGTTTTCAGCAGATCGCCGCCGTATTCTTTTTCCGAACAACTGGTGGCAATAAAAACAATCATAGGGGCATCCGCGCGTAGCCAGAACAAAGGCACATTTAGACACTTCCTGCAAAGCCTGATTTTTAATGCCCCGATAATCATCCAGATTAATAAAATCATAATCCGGAAAAGGAATACTATTAATATCTTTTATATAAGGGCGCGCTTCATTCACCCGCACAGTTTCGTCTTCCAACACAGCAGTGCCTTTTATTTCATGAGGAATTAACGGGGAATTCATAAGATGACTTATCAACTCTGTAAAAGTTACTTCTCCCTCTCCTATCACGACGATGTTTGCCATATTATCTCGTAAAATATCTTCAAAACATGTTGATGGGTATGGCCCTCCGGCTACTATTGGAATATCAGGTTTAAGTTCACGTACCTTTTCTGACACAAGTTTAAAAGGAACCTTGGCTGTTGATAGCGCCCTGAGGCCAACCATATCGGGATCGAATGACCGGACAAGAGATTCCACACTTTTTACAGGATCCTTGCTTGTTGAGGTATGAAAAACGCTAAACTCTATCTCGGGAAATTTTTCTCTGGCAGTTGAAACAAGATACATCAACCCTACGGGATGATGGCTAAAATATACATACTTGGGATCCCCGAAAATATCAACATCTATTAAAAGTATTCTTTTTATCATCGGTCAAATTAAAAGTTGCAATTTAATATTTAAGCAGGTTTTGCAGGTCTTTTTCATTAAATTTCGACCTGTTAAAAAGGCTTGCATAAAATTCTATGGTCGTTTTCTCATCAAGATATTTCTTTAAAACCTGATGGCTTTTCTGCACTCGCAGGGGGTTGGTTAAAACATCGCGCATCCATATATACAGGAGTTCTTTGATATCATCGCTTTTTAACGGCACTTTGTCATCCGGAAAAAAATCGCCGTAAAATTCCACTTCCCCAAACATCTGCAGGTGCAATACTTTTTTTTCCTGATGGGCGATGGCAGCAAATTGTTCTTCTGTAGGCTTAAGAATATTAAATAGTCTGGAATTATTATACAATCGTAACATGCTTAAAGTGGGTTGGGCAACATATTCAAATGAAGCAGCAAACCTGACAGTATCCATTGCTTCATCAAAAGTTTCTGTTGGAAATCCTATCATATAAAATATGCGGGTAATAAACCTTTTTGATGCTGCATGAATTACTTTTTCAGCTTTTTTCAGGTCTAGGTTCTTTCCCATCATTTTTTGCAAGCGTGGTGTAGCTGTTTCCACAGCCAGTGCCATTTCAACAGTACCTGCCTTTTCAAAAAGGTCAAGCATTTCTTCATCCATCTGGTCGACACGCAACCCATTCGGGAAATTCAGCCGAACGCCAGGTAGTTCTTTAGTAATTAAAGATAACACTTTTTTCGCCTCCTGCATGGGAACATTAAAAAGGTCATCCAGAAATACAAAATCACTAATTCCCAGACTTTCTTTGCGTTCCCGCATTTCGGCAACAACATTTTCCGCTGACCGGCGCCGAATCCTCTTTCCAAAAATCTGGTGACAGTAAAAACAACCGTAAGGGCAACCGCGTGAGCTTAAAATATATGCGGGTTTGGAAGTATCCTGCATGGTATGATCTCGTATACCAACATAATCTTTCAGGTCTATATAACTATAATCCGGAAATACAATAGTATCAATATCCTTTATCAAAGGACGCGGATCATTAACAAAAACCTTTTCATCTCTGAGTACAGCAGTTCCCCTAATATCACCTGGTATGGAATCTGATTCCATCAGACGGTCGATCAGTTCCACAAAAGTGTCTTCACCTTCTCCGATTACAGCGATGTCAACACACCCATTCAATAAAATTTCAGCATAAGAAGCGGAGGAATAAGGCCCGCCGCCTATTATCGGCAGTTCGGGCTTCAATTCCCTGATTTTATCTGCCACCAACTTAAAGGTAGATTTAGCTGTGGATAAAGCCCTTAACCCAACAATATCAGGATTATACGAAAACAAAAGCTCTTCAATACGTTTTAGTGGATCTTTGTAAGTATAAGTATGAAAAACTTTAAACTGAATATCAGGAAACGATTTTCTGGCTGCAGAAACAAGATACAAAAGCCCGACAGGATGATGACTGTAATGAAGGGTTCCGGGATCATCCTTGTCCTCGAAAACTTCAACATCAATTAAAAGTACCCTGTTTATCATTATAC
The DNA here is from genome assembly GCA_023228145.1 of Bacteroidales bacterium. Classification (NCBI taxonomy): domain Bacteria; kingdom Pseudomonadati; phylum Bacteroidota; class Bacteroidia; order Bacteroidales; species Bacteroidales bacterium. The sequence goes on from JALOBU010000005.1 coordinate 64,749, forward strand.
CAACGACATTAAAATGTGCCCTTCCAGCTGCAAATATAATATTTATTGCTAATTTTGACACAAATTAGCGACATGTGTTTATGAAAGATTTCACTCACTTACGAAAAAATTTAAAGAAAGATTTTTCGGGTTTAATACAGGTAAAAGTGGCTGTGTTAGGCGACACCTCAACACAGTTTTTAGCTGAGGCCATTCGTAGCATGGGATATGAAAAAGACTTCAACATTGTGATGTGGGAAGCCGATTATAACCAAATTGAAAGGCAGGTGTTTGATAACACATCTGAATTATATAAATACAAACCAGAAATTATAATCATTTTCCAGTCTTCGCATAAATTACTATCCAAATTTAATAAGCTACAGCCGAATCAATACAACACACTTGCCCGAACAGAATTAGGGATAATTGATAATACATGCAACACTTTATTCCACAACCTCAACACAAAAATAATTTTTTACAATTATTCAGAAATCAACGATGCTGTTTTTGGCAATTATTCCAATAAAACTGAATCGTCATTTTTATTTCAACTTAGAAAACTCAACTACGAGTTAATGGAATATGCCATTAAAAATCATGATTTCTATTTGTGTGACCTTTCTGCGATACAGAACAGGTTTGGCAGGGCTGTTTTTTTTCAGCCATCAGTATACGTGAATGCTGAAATGGTACTTAGCATTGATGTTCTGCCAGAAGTGGCTTCCAAAACCATTGATATCATCAGCGCATTACGTGGGAAGTTCATAAAGTGCGTGATCCTCGACCTGGACAATACCACTTGGGGCGGAATCATCGGTGAGGACGGGATTGAAAATATTCAACTTGGCAGCCTCGGCATCGGAAAAGCCTTTACCGAATTCCAGTACTGGATAAAAAAACTCAAGAACAGGGGAATCATCATCGCAGTTTGCAGTAAAAACAGCGAGCACATCGCAAAAGAACCTTTTGAAAAACATCCCGACATGGTTCTGCAACTGAAAGATATTGCTGTATTTATTGCTAACTGGGGCAACAAGGTGGATAACATCATTCAGATCCAGAGCATCCTGAACATAGGTTATGATTCGATGGTCTTTATAGATGACAGCCCTTTTGAAAGAAATATCGTGAGAGAAAGCCTGCCTGATGTTTGTGTGCCGGAATTGCCCGAAGACCCGGCAGATTACCTGGAGTATCTTTATGGGCTGAACCTGTTTGAAACAACATCTGTTTCCGGCGCAGATGCTGAAAGAACCAGGCAATATCAGATTGAAGCACAGAGGAGTATCGTACAGCAAAAATTTACCAATGAAGATGACTATCTGAAAAGCCTGAATATGCTGTCAGTGGTTGAACCATTTAATAAATATAACACACCCAGAGTCGCTCAACTTTCTCAACGCTCAAATCAGTTTAACCTCAGGACTGTTCGCTTCACGGAAACTGATATTAAAAAAATTGCAGAGTCTGAAACCCATTTTACTTTTGCATTTACCCTTGAAGATAAGTTTGGAGATAACGGATTGACAGGCGTGATAATCCTTCAAAAAGAAGACACCGATACGGTTTTTATTAATACATGGTTTATGAGTTGCAGGATTTTAAAAAGAAGGATGGAACAATTTATGCTTAACACGATTGCATCATTTAGCATTGATAACGGATACAGTTACTTGAAAGGAGAATATATTCCAACAATAAAAAATGAAATGGTGAAAGAACATTATAAAAATTTAGGATTTGAAAAATCAGGAGAATTTTGGGTGTTACCTTTAAAAGATTATGAGTATAGAAAGTGTTTTATTAACAGGAAATTAGGTGAATAATCAGTTAGCAGTGAACAGTTAGCAGTGAACAGTGATAATGCGCAATAAATAATAAAATTGACATAAAACAAATAAAAAATGGAAAGAAACGAAATTTTAAAACAAGTCAACGAAATCTTTATTGATGTCCTCGACAAGGATACTATCGTTTTAAATGACAATACAACCGCCAATGACATCGAAGAATGGGACTCACTGGCTCATATACGCCTGGTAGTAACTATCGAAAAAAAATTCAATGCTCATTTTTCATCAAAGGAAATTCAAAGCTGGGATAATGTGGGTGAGATGATTGATTGTATTTGTGAGAAAGTGAAATAACAGTCGGCAGTTGTCAGTTATCAGTTATCAGTTAACAGTTAACAGTTATCAGTTAACAGTCGATAGTTGGAAAGCGGTTAAAATTAATTTTAAATAATGGCAACGGGTTTCAGAAATTTATTATTTTTTTAAAAATATTCGTAGCAAAAACATGCAAAAAACCCTGGATTATATTATTGATAGCATAAGTTCGAAGAACAAATTACATGCTAAAAAAATAAAAAACAACATAAAAAACTTTGACGAAGAGTATTACACACGTGCTGACAATTTCTTCAAAAAATACCTGACTATACTTCAAAAAGACAATAAAACCATTGATTACGCTATAGATTGCTACCTTCAGATGATTGCAGATATCAATTATGAAACGGTGCAGTTTGCTAAAACGGGAGAATATTCCAGTAAGTCATTCGAAGAAGTAAATAAAAGGGTTTACAGCAACCCTGAAGTGATGAAGTATTATGTTCATGGCATCCTTATGTCACAGTTTTTATGGGCACACCATTACAAAATTCATACATTCTTCAGCAAAATCATCAAAGAAAACAGCAACCACATTTCACGTTATCTTGAGGTGGGCGGAGGACATGGCCTATACGCATCCGAAGCCATTAAAATAATCGGCAAACAATCTACATTTCATTTGGTAGATATCAGTCAAAGCTCACTTGAACTGGCAAAGATGATGATTGATAACGACACCGTCAGTTATTTTCACTCGGACATTTTTCATTTTGAACCCTGCACCAAATATGATTTTATTACCATGGGAGAAGTTCTGGAGCATGTGGAAGAGCCCGGGAAACTTTTAAAAAAATTATATGACTTACTTGAAGATAACGGAAAATTATTTATAACCGCCCCTACCAATGGCCCTACCATTGACCATATTTATCTTTTCAAAAATGCTGACGAAATAAGAAATTTGATTGCGTCTGCAGGTTATTTTATTGAAAAAGAGTACTGTGTATATGCTGAGGATGTTAGCCCGGAAATTGCTGAAAAATATAAGGTATCTATGATGTTTGCAGGGATTCTGAAGAAAAAATAGCAATCGGTTTTTGTTGCCTTCCTAACCTGAACATTGTTCATCAATTAAAGGTTGCAGCAGCTTACTTTTGAGTAAGCTTTAAGATTTAATCACATTTTATCTTTTACTTTTCAGAATAAATCCCGTAAACAAAACCATTAACAAAATTGAAACAGTTACAAACAAGTACATATTCTGTCTCAACAAAACTATCCACTCTATTTTTTCGGTGAAATAACCGGATGTAAAACAAAAATACGGGTCAGTACCAACCTGATAGTATATTCCATTTCTTATGTCAATATCATTCAGTAATAGTTTTTCAGGTTTTATTTTGCAAATATCAAAATCATTTCTAAAAACCCCTGTTTTTGTTATCAGGCTCATGCAACTTATATCTGCGGTACTGTCGTTAATGTCGCAACGCAGGAATTTATTATCGTTCAGGTTTAAATCCATTTTGTAAAACCGCCTCCAGAGATACAAAGAATTAACTTTCTCCGCATCAAAAAACGGGTTATTGCTGTAATAAATATCTACTCCTCTCACTACACGCTCTGTTTTCACCGCCAGCTTGCCACTTTCATCAGGCACTGCAAAATAGACAATTAACATTAAAAATGTGGCCGATATGGTTGCAAAAATAGTATTAAGTCTGGACGGAGATGCTGCAACAATAATTATTAAAACTAAAATAAAAATAAAAAACACCAATACCCTCATTTGTTCATTAGTCTTATTATCATGCCAGGTAAAAGCAGGAGCAAATCTTATCGTTACAGGTGTATTTGAATTTTCAACAAGGACATCCATACCGGCACCTTTTATTTTTTTTGCATTAGTAATCCGGCAGTTTTCCATCTGCCCTGGGTACAACGTTGCAACTTTTCCTTTCGTATAATAATTCATTGATAGCAACGAAACAGTGTCGCCCGCATGAAACCCGCTGAGGCGCAACAGCAGGCATGCTTTATCATCCAATGCTTCACATTCTGTCTGCAGAAGTTTATAGGCCTGCAACGAGTCTGTTTGCCATTCGCTTAAAGGCTTGCCTCCACCGAACAATTCAATATTTGCAGCTTTTGCCGTTTTTATCGAGAAATATAATTTATCCTTTTCTGCAACAGACTGCTTTGTACCGCTTTGCCATGTAACAAAAGCCCAAAAAGCCGGTATCACTATAAATAAAAGATGTATTCCTTGTAGACTGTTTTTAAATTTTTCGGGCAAAATAAAATGCAAAGAAAGGAGTATCATAAAAGCCAGAAGAGAAGCCAGTAAGAACATATTTTGCCGGGAAAATAAAACCAGCTTAAAACTTTTTTGAAATCCGGCATGTGTAAATAAAAAGTAAGGGTCATTGCCGCATACAATATATTTTCCGTCTTTCAAAATCAAATCATTCAGTATCAAATTTCCTGTAACAACATCAGAAATTTTCCAAGATTTATTTAACACACCCGAGCTAAGTCCAAAACTCAAGTCAAACGCAGCATGTTTAGCACTTTCCAAATCAATGCGCATAAAAGGCTTACTTTCAATATCTGTTGGATATTCAAAAACATGAACTCCCGAATCGCTTTCAAAAACCATATCTCCCGAAAAACAAGGAGTTGTACTGCAAAATGTTTCAAATCTTTGAACAGGTTTATCTGAAATTATTTTTGCTGTATATGTATCATTATGCCATAGGAAATAAAATAACATCATGAGCAAGGCCCCGAGCAGACAAGAAAAAACAAAGTGTCTTACCGGGGGCGCTATGAGAAAAATAAAAATCAAAACAACAACAAACACAATGATGATAATGTTGTACTTCAACCCGCTTTTATCTGCTGATTGCCACACTTTACAACTTTGTATTTTTACTATAATTGGTGTTTTTGTTCCTGAAGAAATAAGATGTAAGGCTTCATCTTTTTTGAATGCTCCTGCATTCATAATAGTGCAATAAGGATCTTTGTAATCATTAAGGGAATAAAGTTTTCCGTTCCGGAACATATTAAAAGCATTGATAACAGCAGTATCTCCGGCTTTCAGGTTTTCTATTTTCAGTGTCAGCCCTTTTGAGTCATCAATATCTCTTAGAATATCACAATATTTATAACCCTGAGAATCAATGCTCCATGAAGCAAGGGAATCATTGCCGTCAAATAATGAAACGAATACAGGGCTACCTGCCTGCATTGAAAAATAAAAATAATCATACGGTAATTTAAAGGCTTGCTTTGATGTGCGCTCATGCATAACAAAGTACAGAAGCGGGAACAGCAAAAAAAGCAGATAGGCCGGTTTAAAACTTCTTCTGAACATAATCTGAATTTGTCTTTATTGGAATTAACAAATCATCCAGGAACAACTCACCCACTTCAAACAATACCACATCCGGTTTGAAAGCCATAATTTCCTTCATGCTCATGTTATGCTCCCAAACAAATCTGCTTTCTCTGAAATGATGAACGAAAAAAGACGCCCATTGAACCATATATGAATCTCGGTAGCAAAGTAACCTGCCATGGCCTTTTGCATTGTAATAAGTATTTGTTCTTATCATCCGTTTATCCTCTATAGATTCCTCATACACAGTATCAGGGGTTAAAGGTTTGACATCAAACTTCATCCTGACATATTTTTTGTTCACAATAATGCATTTTGCAAGGTCGGCACGCTTGTCAAGTACTGTGTCCATAGTAACTTCATGGTCTTCAAGGGGACTGTCGTACAAACTGTCTAGGCCATATATATAGGCCATTACAGGCTGGTAGGCTTTAAAGGCACCATATTCATTCCAGTGGGTGTCGTAATCATAAAAAAGTTTTCGGCCGGAGTTTTCTTTTTTCAATGTGGCCAAAGTATCGTCCAGATGAATAAAATAATCTATCCCTGCTTTATTCATTTCTTCTATCAACTGGTCGGAAGCTGTTGGCCTGCATTGCTGAAGCCTATAATATTCGGGCATAAGTTCCGGATAGATATGCTGTTTAGCAGGTGGCAGCACAATCAAAAACTTAATTCCGTATTTTGCGAGCAGGTCATGCTTTTGTTTTGTTGCCCTGATAATCTCCTGAAGTTTGTTATCAGACATGCGGTTTTTCCCCATAAAATCAAATAATACAGAGCCAAGCGCAGGAAAAAAAGTCAGCTTCTCACCAATAATCACAACGGATGGCAATGGCGATTGCCTGAATAGTGAAATATAAAGTAACGACCTGCTGCCAATCAATAAATTCCGGTATTGAAAATGGTCGAAACACCATTGTGTGTTTCTGGTAAAAAACGAATCAGGCTCGTGAATCATTAATTTCCAATCAGGATATTCTTCAAGGCGACGGTTTTCAATATTCGGCTGGTCAGGATAAAAATCAAATATGTTATCAAGCCAGAACATCGAAATTCCAAGCAAAAAGGCAGAAATAAAAAAGAATCTTGTAATGCCTGTTTTGTCCATAAAATACCAGAGCATTTTCTTTCTAAATACGATAATCAATATTGTAATGTCAAAACAAAGCATTAAGATGATATAAATAATCTCTATGATTTTCAATTTATACCTCACTTTACTGCAGCGTTCGGGAATGTTTATAACAATGTTTGGAGAAACCTCTGCTTCATTTTCATATAATACTGCTCCATCACTTTTCTGCATCAAGCGCAGGCCTTCATGTTTGTTTTTTTCGAAACCGGAAAACTTTATCGGGCACGGTAAGCCATCTACAACAACGCTATGTAATACCGCCATATCAAAATTTTCCGGAAAATCGATATGAAATGATGGTAGAGTATCTAAATGCCGTATTTTATATGTGTATATATTCCTGCCTGTTTTAAGGTCAAGCCTGATTTGCTTTTTTCTGTCCCATCCTTCACCCTGCCCAAGACGTATGGCAAGTGCACCTTTTCCGTATGAAGTAAAATCTATTTTAATTTCAACTTTTCCATAATGTAATACAAAACGAAAAAGCAAAAAAGCTGTTCCGGCACTAAACAAGAACCACAAGAAAACAATCTGAATGATGTAACTCCATTTTTTCATCAGAACCGGAAATAAATGAATGGATTATAAGCCATGGTAGTTATTGACATCACCGACAATAAAAAAACAAGCAGTAGTAAAACTCCTTTTATAATTTTAAATATTGTTGCAGCAATACCTTTTTGCAACCATTGCGGTAAGGGTAGCGGCATGCTGAAAACGATTCCGAACAAAAAAACCACTTTCTGCTCATTGGTAACAAAAGCACTTAACCCAAGCTGGCTGATATCGTCAAACGTGAACATGGCATTGTAATATTTCGCAGCAACATTAAGGTCAGGCGTCAATACCAATATCCCACTGTTAATTATTATAAAAAGAGAATATATTACAGCAAAAGCTTTAAGTTTTTTGAGGTATTTTAAAAGAAATATCTGCTCCAGTCCAAGGAAAAAGCCAAGACTCGTGCCCCAAAGAATGAAATTCCATGTTGGACCATGCCAGATACCACAAACAAAAAAAGTTATTATCAGCGCGATAAAAATTCCAGCATTACCCCAATGGCGCATATTCATTGCCAGCGGTGTAAAAATATACTCTTTTAACCAGTTATATAATGTCATGTGCCAGCGCCGCCAGAATTCTGTTATTGAACGGCTTATGTATGGATAGTTGAAATTCTCCGGCAGGTTGAAACCCAGCATTTTGCCAACACCTATTGCCATATCGGTGTAGCCTGCGAAATCAAAAAATACCTGCAAGGCAAATGCTATAGCTCCTGTCCATGCTACAGCAGGACTAATAATACTCAGGTCCGTTTCAAGTATCTTTGCCGTGAGCAAACCGAGCGGATTGGCAATCAGTACTTTTTTACCGAGGCCAATGATAAAGCGTTTTATACCTTCGGTGAAACGACCTGCATCAAATTTTCGTTGCGAGATAAAAGGTTCAAGCTGTTTATAGCGTACCAAGGGCCCGGAAATCAGCTGGGGGAACATTGTAATATAAAGTATAATTTTCCCGGGGTTCTTCTCAAAACGATTATTCTTGCGATAAACATCAATATTATATGATATGGACTGAAAAATAAAAAAAGAAAGCCCAATGGTTGAAATTGTTTTTATTTCAGGCAAGCTTTCAACTCCTGCATATATCAAATTGTCAAAAATAAATCCAAGGTATTTAAAATAAATCAAAATTCCAACATATGAAATGATGGCAATAATGAGAAATCCTTTTTTGAATTTTGTTTTTGCAATGAGCAGTGAAAAGAGCCATGCAGCGAATGCTACAATAATTAACAGCGCCACAAGTTTCCCTGCTCCAAAGGCATAAAAAATTAAACTGGCTAAAACAAGAAATGTGTTTTTCATCCATAAACGTGGCAACAGGTAATAACCTATTAAAAGTAGAGGGGAAAAATAAAAGATGAAAATAATGGAGCTGTAAACCACGGTTTTTAATTATAATAAATTATTTACAACTATTGCCATTCATAAACCCAATAAGGATAAGAAAGCAAAGATAACAATAATGAATCATCTAAAATTTATAGTATCAAATATTGGCAAATGAATAAGTAGTAATTTTACACTTAGAATATTTCTGATAAATAGTATCTTTGTAATAGTTGAAAATGTACTTAACTGTTCAAAACCGAAAATTTGATGAGTTTTCAAAGAGTAAAGATAATTGATATTCCATGCCACAAAGACAACAGAGGAACTCTTGTCGCTATTGAACAGAACAAGGATGTCCCTTTTAAAATAAAACGGATATTCTACCTGTATAATATAAAGAAAAACCGAGGGGGCCATGCTCTTAAAAATACAGACGAGATGTTGATAGCCGTTTCGGGCAGCTTTAGCATCAGATTGTCAGATGGCAGAAAAACAAAAACATTTAGAATGAGCAACCCATCCAAAGGGCTTTTTATACCCCATAGGATTTATCTTGACATGTACGATTTCACTGACAATGCGGTATGCCTGGTTCTTGCCAACCGAAAATATGACACAAAAGAATATCTGAAGACTACGGACGAATTTTTATTGTATCTGAAAAATACGGAATAATAAGTACATTATAGTGGTAAAAGCCTGGGACTACATCGAAGAATATAAAAGTGAAAAGGAAGAAATCTTATCTGCCATTCAGGAGGTATTAGCGTCAGGCTCCCTGATACTGGGAGAAAAAGTAAAAAAATTTGAAGAACAATATGCCTTGTATTGCGGAGTAAAATACGGCGTGGGTGTTGACAATGGCACTAATGCTATTTTTTTGGCATTAAAGGCCTTAGGTATTGGTTGCGGTGATGAAGTCATTACGGTTTCAAATACTGCGATAGCAACAGTATCTGCCATTGTTTCGGCAGGAGCTACACCTGTATTTACAGATATTGAAGAAAAATCATTTTTGATAGATACAACTAAAATTGAGAATACTATCACTCCGAAAACAAAATGCATACTTCCTGTTCACCTGTTCGGGCAATGTGCCGACATGGACGAAATAAACCGGATTGCAAAAAAACACAACCTTAGTGTGATTGAAGATTGTGCACAAAGCCACGGAGCTGTTTATAAAGGGCAAAAAGCAGGTTCTATGTCAGACATTGCAGCTACTTCCTTTTATCCGACAAAAATTCTGGGGGCTTTCGGAGACGCAGGAATGGTACTGACAAATAATAAAGAATTATATCAAAAAGTAATAAGGCTACGTACCTACGGAATGTCAAAAACAAATTATTCTGAAGAACACGGGTATAATTGCAGGCTGGATGAGCTTCATGCCGCCATACTTCTGAAAAAGTTACTATATATTGAAGAATATATTAATAAAAGAAGAGCACTGGCCGACCGGTACTATGAGCTTCTGAAAGACACTTCGCTTAAACTTCCTCATGAAATGCCTTATGGAAAACATTCCTATTACTTATATGTTGTCAAGCACCCTCAAAGAAATCTTATTTTAGAAGAATTAAAGAAAAAGGAAATATTTCTTAACATTCATTATCCCTATCCTATTCACACCATGAAGGGCTATAAATACCTTGGTTTTCATATAGGTGATTTCCCTGTAACCGAACAAGCCGCCGCCGAAATATTCTCACTACCTATATACCCTTCACTGACCTTTGATAATCAAGAATACCTCGCTGACATCATTCATGAAATATTGATAAAACATAACTTATAAAAACAAATCCGAATAACAAATATGCCCATGACAAATTCCGGTATTAAAATTTCGATCGTTATTCCTGTCTTTAATGCCCAAAATACGATTGCCAGGCTGGTTGATCAATTAATTTCTGAAATACCCCAAAAATACGATAGTGAAATAATTCTGGTCAATGACTGTTCATCTGACAATTCGCATAGTACATGCCTCAAGCTATATGAAGAACATAAAGGAAAAGTGAAATACTTATCCCTGGCAAAGAACTTTGGCGAGCATAATGCAGTTATGGCGGGATTAAATAAAGCTTCCGGAGATTATTCTGTTATCATGGATGACGATTTCCAGAATCCCGTAAGCGAAGTAATAAAATTGGTTGAATATGCTGCAAGCAATGATTTTGATGTAGTTTACACTTATTATGAAAAGAAAAAGCATAATCCCTGGCGCAATTTCGGAAGCCGTTTGAATAATGCAATGGCCAACATTTTATTAAAAAAACCACGTCATTTGTATCTTTCGAGTTTTAAATGCATCAACCGTTTTCTTGTCAATGAAATCATCAAATATGATTTGCCTTACCCTTATATTGACGGGCTTATCATGAGGACAACATCCAATATCGGGAAAATTGAGGTGCAACACGACAACCGCGAACATGGAAAATCAGGATATACTTTGAGAAAGCTTATCAAATTATGGTCGAACATGTTTACCAGTTTCTCGGTAATTCCTTTGCGTATTTCCATTTTTGTTGGTTTGTTTTTTGCCATCACCGGGTTTTTATTTGCCATATATTCGGTAATAGAACATTTCATTGTTCCCACACTGCCTCCTGGGTTTTCGCTCACCATCACTTCCATCATGATTTTTGCAGGAATTCAGCTCATTTCGCTTGGGATGATTGGGGAATATATCGGGCGAATTTTCATTTCGCAAAACAAACAGCCACAATACACTATTAAGAAAGAGTATTTGTAATTATCAGGACAACATTAGCATAGTGATAAGTTCCAAATTCCAAGCCCCAAGTTCCAAATTCCAAGGGGAAAAATATATGAAAATTGAATTATGGATTTTGGATTTTGAGACTTGGGACTTGGGGCTTTTTAAATCTCAACACCCTTAACTATAAAAGAAAACCCACGTGGAACCAAACCAATACAAGTACATGTTCGATGCCGAAGACCGCCACTGGTGGTACGTAGGTAATCATGAGATTTTTATTGAATTACTAAAAAAACATCAACTTTTAAAAGAAAACATTAAGGTTCTGGATGCGGGCTGCGGCACAGGAAAATGGCTGCAACGATTGACTTCACAAGCTCAAGTAAACTATACAGGTATTGATTACCATCCGCAAGCTGTTTCACTGGCAAAAAGCAGAGGGGTGAACAACGTCATGCAGGCCGATTTGAATTCTTATGATGCTTCGCATAATTCGCTGAATTTAATTACATCTTTTGATGTGATATGCAGTAAAGATGTTGATGACAAACTAGCTGTTCCCAATTTTTACAATTGGTTAAGTGAAGATGGGAATTTGCTGCTCAGCGTTCCGGCATACCGTTTTCTGCTCGGAAAGCATGACGATGTGGTGCATCAGAACAAACGTTACTGTAAAAAAGAAGTGAAAAAACTTTTAGTAGAAAACGGTTTTGAAATCATTAAAATTTCTTATTGCGTATGCCTGCTTTTTCCTGTAGCTGTGTTAAAAAGATGGTCTGATAAGGTTTTCAAATCAAAAAACGCTGAACATAATGAGGTAAAAATGCCTGGAAAGTATATCAATAAATTTTTTCTCACCATAATGCGCTTTGAGAAGTTTCTACTAAAGCATATGTCTTTGCCCTTTGGTTTGTCAGTAATAGTGCTGGCAAAAAAGTCAGTTATTGATAAATAATTATCATCCCTAATTATAAAAAATTATTGTTTTTTCGCTTTTATAAATAATTTTACAGTATTGATTAAGATGGTTAAAAAAGAAAAATTATTAATACTGATTCCAATATTTTCATTGGCGTTATCGGTTTTTTCTGCCGGCTTAATCCTCTATTTCATTCTAAAATACGGCGTAGATGTCCCTTATAACGACCAATGGAACTATGCTGAGTTTTTTGTCCATTATTTTGATGGCACCCTGACATTTGAAGAGTTATTCCGCCTGCAAAATGAATACAGGCAGTTTTTTCCCAACATTATCTTTCTGGGTCTCGGCCTGCTTACCGACTGGAATGTTAAATATGAAATGCTCGTGGTTTTCCTGCTTGCCTGCCTGACTTCATATAACATTCTCCGGCTATCATTTTTTACCCTGAAAGGAAATAAATGGATAAATTGGGTTTTATTTTTCATCGCCAACTTGTTCATCTTCTCTCCTATGCAATATGAAAATTGGTTGTTCGGAGTACAGATACAGTACTTGTTGCCCATGGCATGCATCAGCAGTTGCCTACTTTTAGCACTTACCAAAACAAACAAATACGTTGCACTTATAGTTTGCATACTGTTGTCATTAATCAGTTCTTACTCAACGCCCAATGGGTTTCTTTGCTGGCTCCTGACATTTCCTGTTTTACTAATACGTAGCCCCAAAAAAAGTTTTTTCAGAAAATGGCCTGTTGTTCTCATCTGGTTAATGGGAATTGCACTTACGCTGTTTTTTTATTTTTTTGATTACAAAAACCCTCCTGATTATCCCAGCACATACAGCATTTTTGAGCACCCAATAGATGCAATAAGGTATTATTTTGCATTGCTGGGCAACCCAATACGTATCGTACACTCCCTGCAACACATCACGGCGGTTGGAGGAGTTGTATGCTTCATTTTCATTCTGATTCTGACTTACCTATTCTATCACCGCAAAGACAAACTATTAATTCAAAATTCAATAGTATGGTTAATGCTGGCAACATACTCACTGGTTAGCGCCGGACTTGTAACTATTGGGCGCCTGGGTTTTGGATTGTACCAGTCGTTATCATCACGATATACTTCTTACACATTATATCTTATTGTGGCCGGTATATTTCTTCTTGCCCTAATCATCAGGCACAATAAAATCAATACCAGATTTGTTATTTATAGAAATATTTTTCTTGCAATCTTTATTGTTTATATTATTTCTGTAAAGATTGACACTTATCCTGTCGCCGTAAGCGACCTGAAAATCTTTCATTCACGTATTCAACATGGCAAAGCTGGGTTGCTGTTCATCAATCATTTTCCTCATCAGGAATGTGAAAATAAAATTTACCCTTACAATCCCCGTCAGCTTTGGTGTTGGGCTAACCTGCTGAATGATTTGGGGTATCTAAGGCCGGCTTTGCTTAAAACAGATGTGATACAGGATATTGAAGGAGAAGAAAGCGGGGAAGTTGCTTATGGCTCGCTTGATAAAATTGAAAGGCTGCAAGGCAATGAATTCAAAGCCTATGGTACTGCAATGATGCCTGACAACAAAAGGCCCGCCGATGCTGTACTGCTGAGTTTCGATAATTACGAAGGAAAATCATTACTTCTTGATTTGTATAATGGAGACAGCATCAACTGGACAAAAACATTTTCACTGGGCATGGTGCCTTATGACACTGTAACTATAAGTGCCTGGGCATTTGATGCAAATAATGCGAAAGCATACAGGCTTCATGGAAATTACAAACTTGCAAAAATAGTTTATTAGAGTAAATTTATTTATTTGATAATATCTGTCGGTAATAAGTTAGATTTAATGGGACAATGCATACAATTAAAGTCAAAAATTGAAAAATATTTCTTTCTCCTTGCTTTCGTAAATTTTTCATTTCTGAAGATAGTGCCCAGTGTATTTTTTTCATCCAGCACACCAACTTCCTCGCTGTAATAAGAGCACGGCCTTATTTTGTTTTGCTCCCTTATCATAATTTCATTGAAAGGCCTGTTACATGAAACACTATTTAAAAATTTAAAATCACTGTCTTCTCCATGGGTGTAATAAACTTCTTTTACATTGGAAACCTCAATTGTTTGTTCATCAGGCTTAATTTCATTCCGTTGTAATATGTCAATATCCGGTAAAGTTTCTGGTTCGTATTCGCCTTGAACAACGTAAGCATCAGGTATTCTGATAGGGATATTGTATTTCACAGACTCCTGTAAAATCAAATTCCGGTAAAAGTTAAACTTTTCTTTATGGTTGGAGAGCATCTCTTCGTGTTCACTGAAATAGGTATTTCCAACCATATGGCGAAAATCAATTAATTCCATCCCTAATTCTTTACAAAAACCCACGAAGGCCGGAGCTTCATGTATATTAGAATTCATAAGTACAAAGTCCATATACATCAGGGGAAATGTCCTGTTGAAAATTCTTTTCAGGTCGCGCAATGCCATAATGTTGCCTACAATTCTTTCAAAATTAGCCCCAACCCTTATTCTTTCAACAGTGCTCTTTTGCACGCCGTCAAGAGAAAACAAAATTGTTGTAACCTGGTTTTCGATAATGTCTTTTCTTATCTTTGAACTGAGCAACATCCCATTAGTACAAACACCTATTTCCATGTGCGGAAAATCTTCATGTATCATCTTCACTATCTCTGAAAAGTGTTTTGACATCAGGGGCTCATAGCCACAAGAAAGCATAAGGTGCCTGACATAAGGTGCTATATCCATCAGTTGCTGTTTCAACTCACCGGCTGTGATATTCTGCGCGGGTTTTGAATAAATTTCTTTTTCCCTGCAATGGCACATGATGCATCTGAGGTTGCATTTATTGGTAATGTCCATGCGTATTGTAATCCAAGGGTGTTGTTTAAGTGTTTTAAAATATTTTTTTTCGTTAATCTTCAATTTCCATTCGGTGAGCACCCTGTTGCTTTCTACATCGACATCCTGAATCGTATTTGTGGAAAGGATTATATTTATTTTTATTTTTTTTGTACAGGTTTCTGATATTTCAACTTCAACTTCAAGTTTCATTATTTCACTCCGGTTGATGGAATTTTTTTGCGCACGTATTAAAATACCGCAATGTTCATTCTCAGAAAAATCTTTAAATACTGCAGCAACATCAAGGCGATGCCTTCCATATTCTATGGAGAGTTCTTTGTTTTTTAATTTGTCGGCAAAAGTAATATTCCTTATCTTTCTGGAACAAAGCAGCCATCCGGAAATTTTATCTGTTTTCTCTGTAAGATGGTTTTTGTCAGGATAATCTATACAGTATAAAAAATTTATTATCATTAAGTAGTAATGTAAAATCGCAAATTATTTCATTCCAAAATTATGTACCCCAAGTGATAAATTTGGGTTGTAGCAGGGGTCATGTTCAATATATGTTTTCCATTTCTTCCTGAACATGTTTACCTCTTTTACATGCTTCTTGTAGGATTCGCTGGTGCTGTGCGGGTGCCCGCGCGACATGGATTCAAAATGGTAAAGTTCACAATGCGGCACATACAGGTTGTAATATCCTGCTTCCCTGATCTTCAGGCAGAAGTCCACATCATTATACTCGGTGCCGAAACTCTCATCGAATCCTCCGACTTCATCAAACACGGATTTGCGGACCATAAAACAAGCTCCGGTAACTGCAGAATATGTGTTTAGCATATTCACATAATTAAAGTAGCCGGGGCCGTCACGGTCTTCGCCCACAAGCACATGCCCTGCTGCGCCGCCTAATCCCACAATAACTCCTGCATGTTGAATGGTATCATTATCGTATAATAATTTAGCGCCAACCACTCCTATTTCTTTTCTTTGTGCATGCTCCATCATGGCTTCCAGCCAATCCGGCGAAATCACTTCTGTATCGTTATTGAGCAGGAGTATAAATTCCCCACTCGCATTCTTTCTCCCCAGATTAATAAGCCGCGAAAAATTAAATACTTCCTTATCCTGAACGCATTTAAAAGGTATTTTGCTCTGTTTGGTATATTGTTTAATCAGGGTAAAGAATTCCTTTTCGTCGCTGTTATTATCAATGACAATTATCTCAAAATTTCGGTAGGTAGATTTCTTATCAATGGAACGTAAACATTTTCTTAGCATATCAGCTTTATTCCTTGATGGAATAATGATGCTGACTTTTGCGTTCTTATTGTTCAAACCAAACCTGATGCTGTACCCCCTGAAACTGTCAAGGAAATCAACTGTAGCTTCCATTCCCCGCCTTGCCATGGCTTCATACAGAGCGCTTTGCGCAGCACGGTATGCATAGGGTTTCACGGCTTCACTCAGAGCAGCGCTTTCGCTGTGAACACGCCAGTGATAAAGCACTTCAGGTATGTGAATGACTTTGTTGTATATTTCCGTGTACCTTAAAACAAGGTCATAATCCTGGCTGCCTTCAAAACCCACGCGCCAGCCGCCCACATCACGTAACTGTGCTGTTTTGAATGCACAAACATGGCCCAGATAATTGCGTGAAAGAAGGTTGTCGGGGCACCAATCAGGTTTAAAATGCGGCTCGGAATGTATTCCCCATTCATCAATTTTATCTTCATCAGTATAAATAAGGTCGGCACCGTCTTTCAGGTTAATTGCTTTAGCCAACTGATACAAAGCATCCTCACGCAAAATGTCGTCATGGTCCATCAATACGGCATACTCTCCTACAGCTAACTCAAGCGCTGAATTGGAGGCGCGAGAAATATGGCCATTATCTTCGCGATAAACCACTTTGATGCGCTCATCAGCTTGGCAATACTTTTCAAGTGTTTCCCTCACTTCAGGGTCAGAGGATTTATCATCTGCGATGCAAAGCTCCCAGTGCTCATAAATCTGTCCGATAACAGAGTCGATGGCTTTGGTAAAAAGGTCTATACGGGGATTATATACCGGCATGATGATGCTGAACAAAGGTTTTTGATTGTAGTTTGTTAACTGCCTTTTATACTGCTTTATCATGTCTTTGTTTAGTTTTTTTCTCAGCAAATATTGAGAATACTGGCTTGTGGTAGCAAGGTAATTACCAACGACCTCAATGATAACAACCTTACGTGTTTCAAAAATAAGGTAAAGCGATTTAAACACTCTGGTAAGAAATAACCTTAGCAGACGGCCTCCACGTTTAAAAACGTAGTTGTAAAGTATGGAAAAAAAATTTCGTTTTTCACCTTTCTTAACATTCGAACGCAGGCGGTTTAAATACAAATAAAAGTACTTTCGGAATTTTACCAGTTTGCTGCTCTCCAGTTCAGCTAATTGCTTAATAAGCTTGTCCATGCTTTTCAGCGCTGTGGCAAGCTGTTTGTTTAGCTCGGCTATCTCTTTTCTGGCTCTTTTGTATTTTTTTTCCCAGTTATGATCTTTGTCATCGTCCTTGGGTTCATAAGCAGAATACAATATATTACTACCTGATTCGTCCGATTCTATTAATTTATCTTTCTTATAACCCATTTTGTCGCTGATTCATGCTTTGCAAAATTATGAAAATTCATGATAAGGCTGATTAAAAAATTGAAGGACCATAGTGAAGGTCTGATATAATGTCGGTAAAACGTCTCACTCGGTTAATTAAACATTTTTAAATAAATATCCGTTGCTTCCTCTGCTGTTCCATTGCAAATCATTTTGCCATCTTTAAGGCAAATGCCCCGCTTACAAATTTCTTTTATTTCGTTGACACTATGCGACACAAAAAGCAAGGTGGCACCTTTATCCAATATTTCGTGTATGCGGTTCATACACTTTTTCTGAAAACCCTTATCACCCACGGCAAGCACTTCGTCAATCATCAGCAGTTCCGGCTGGGCTATCATCACACTGCTGAAGGCAAGCCGTGCCAGCATCCCTGTGGAATACATTTTGGCAGGCATACGCAACTGTTCTTTTGTAAGCTCGGCGAACTCTGAAATTTTATCCACCATTTCCTTACGGGTGTCTTTTTGATAGTTGCCTGTAAGAGCCAATGCTATACGGATATTTTCATAGCCCGAAAGTTCTAGTTCAATACCTGCACCCAAAGCAAGAAGTGGAGATACCGGTACCCTCGAATATACCCAGCCCTTATCGGGCTTGATTATTCCCGCAATAGTGCGCATCAGGGTGCTTTTTCCGCTACCATTGGGTCCTAAAATACCAACGGAATCCCCTTTATATATTTCCAGGTCAATATTGTGTAAAACCCTGTTCTTCTGAAACGGATTGAATAATGAGGCTTTAAGAATAAAGTCCTTAACGGAATGTACTCCTTTCCTGTTCTGCAGATAGCTCACCGACACATCTTTCATCTTTACAACATATTCCATAGCAGCTAAATATTTGAAATGAATCCGTTTCTTGTTTTACGATAAATAATAAAGGCCAGAACGATAGCAACCGTAGTAATAATAAGGCAATTATTCAGATAATGTATGGAGGGTGCGCAGCCATTATGTAACACATCTCTTACTATTTCAAGAAAATGGTACAGGGGGTTATATTTTACAATAAATCTGTATTGTTCGGGAATAATTTCATAAGAATACGCAATGGGAGATATGTAGAATAATGCAGGATTTATGGTATTCCATAAAATACCTATATCCCTAAAAAAAACATTTAATGAGCCAAGTATAAGTCCCACAGAAAAAAGAAATACTGAAAACAACAATACTATCGGAATAAGATACATGAGATTCCAGGTGAACTGCATGCCCATATAAATCATGATGGCCATGAAAGGCACCAGTGCTAGCAAAAAATTAATAAATTCACTTCCCAGTTCTGTTAACGGATATATTAATTTAGGTAAATTGAACGACTTGATAAGGTGTGTGTTTTTTATAAACACATTGCAAAGCTGATTAGTAGCTCCGGAAAAATAAATCCAAAACACCATTCCGCTAAGAACATATAACGGATAATTCTTAATCTCCGGAAAAGCTGTTGAAAATATTATTAGAAATATAAGAAGGTATATAAAAGGATGTAACAGGCTCCATACAAACCCCAGCAGCGAATGCTTGTATTTTAACTGAAGGTTCTTATAAATAAGAAAAAAAACAGTATATCTGCGGTAACCCGCCATATAAAAAATTTTGAGCAAAGGTAAAATTTATAATGTATTTTGTATAACAAAAACCTTAAATTAATAGCTGCTGAATTTGTGGTTAATTATTTCATATTTTCACCCCAGCGAAAAGTTGTAATCGAAAAACCGGCAAGCGAAAGAAGTTTGTCAACCACAGTATTTATTATCTCATTTTTACTATGGGGCTTTGAGTAAAATGATGGTGATGCCGGGCAAATAATAGCTCCCGCCTGAGCCAGTATCTTAAAGTTTTCAATATGCACTAAATTGTAAGGCATTTCACGAACAAGTAATATCAGTTTCTTGTTTTCTTTCAACATAACATCGGCAGCCCTTGATATCAAGTCGTCAGCATAGCCATGTGCTATTCTTCCAAGTGTGCCCATGCTGCAGGGGCATATAAACATTACATCATAATTAGCAGAGCCAGAGGCAAAAGGTGCAAAAAAATCATTATTCTTATACACTTTTTCTGTTGAATACGTTTTTAATGTATCCCCAATTTCATGTTTCCATACCTCTTTTGCATTTTCAGAAAACACTATTCCATAATCGCTAATTTGTTCCTTCATTTCTGAAATACACTTTATCAATTGCTTTGCATAAACAGCGCCGCTTGCACCGGTAACCGCTATCACAACTTTCTTCTTCATATTTCATAAATTACTGATAAAGAAATGGTGCTGTTGTATTGCCAGCGGTCAAGGCGCCAGCCCGTACCCACCTGAGGCTTGCGAACAGGAAGAAATGAATTTTCAAAACGCACATTGGCTTTCAAATGTGGGATGATATTTATACCCAAGCCTGCCAATGCACAATAATCAAACTGGTTGAATACAGGGCGTTCGGAATCCATTACCAGGCCGTATTCATCCTTTTCGGTGTATTGTCTTTTAAGCAACACACCAAGTACCGGCCCGACTTCCAGGTAAAATCGCTTCACAAATTGCCACTTATATAATAATGCTGCTTCCACATAATGAAGATTAAGCTTATACACAATATAATCATTATTTTTAGGATGCTGGTTTTTGCTGCTGCCCTTTAAAATATAAGATAATTCGAACTGCAGAAAAGATTTTTCTGTAAAGCCATAATTAACAAAGCCTCCGGCATACCATCCTGCTTTATTGAAACCTGATAGTTGGTCGCCCGAAATTTGCGAAGCAGCTATGCCGGCAAAAAAGCCTCCGCGAAATTTCTGCGGGAATGCAGAAAATGAATACGAAAACAGTATAGTTATTATCGCTATTTTATAATGAATACGCATCACTCTTTACAGTATTGTTTAATAAAAGATTCACCCATTTTGCCACTAAGTTCATGATATTTTTTGGCATCTTCACACGCACCGGCATCATCATGGAAATAACTCCTAACCATCATGCGCTCTTTGTAAAAATAAGGGTCATCAACATCCACCGAAACAGCAAAGTCAAGGTCATCCAGAATTTGTTTCTTCTGTATATCGGAAATTTTACCACTAAGATAATATAAATAAGTAATCGCCCTCAGGTAATGCGTTTCGGCATCCTCAGAAGCATGAATAACACCCTTTTCTGCATATTTGTATGAAAGTTCATAATTGGGCAATGAAATATGAGTCATCGTCAGATTATTAATGTAATTCAAATTCGTTGTGTCAAGAAGGTATGCTTTGTTAAAATAATAAACAGCCGAATCAAATTCTTTTTTTTCGTTTTTAATAATCCCCAACATATTCCATGCTTCATCATATAACTTGTTAATGGATGTGGCTTTTTTAAAATGCAAGTATGCCTCATCCATATCGGTTTCCACCACTTCCATGCCTTTGTTGTATGCAATCATGTCTTCTCCCGCAATTTCCTTAGATATAAATTTAACTTCCTGCCCTTTAACAAAGTGGTTCTTTTTAACTCCGTTTTCGGTAATTATGCTTAACTCCTTAGTAATATAAAAAGTAACTATATCTTTTGATATTGACTTTACACTAACCTCAGCAATAGAAAGCCAGCCGTTAACTGTAGCCCCAAACATCTGCGTCTCGAAGCTTTTTTGCAACTCGCCCTTAGTTCCTATTTTACTTACGTAATTTATATGATTACCAAAAACAACCTTAAGTTCATTTTTATTTTTGGAGATAATGCTTCCTACTATTTCAGTAAGCAGAGTATCGCCATCTAACTTTTGTGTTTGCGCTATTGTTATTGAACAAAAAAAACATATTAATATAATTGTAACGAGATATCTCATACTTTTTTTTGTAAAGATACAATAAATGACCAATTATTATTTAACTTTTTAAACATAAAAAAGCAAACAAAAGTATAGAATAAAAAAATATAATATGTCATAATGTCCCATTAAATATTACACGACCTGTCATTATGACCGTCTTTCGCATATACCATTTTAAATATAAAGTGTTGATTTTCTGATTTTTAATTTTTCTCAAAGTATTTTAAATTCAAAATTGCATAAATTTTGAATGAAAGCAAGCAGAATAAACAATAAATAAAAACATAAAAAATAGGAGGAAAAAATCATGAAACTAATCAGATGGAACAACGAACCGTTTTTCTCGGATTTGGTAAACAATTTTTTTGAAAACGAATCCGACAATTTTCTCAGCAGAAGGCATTGCCTGACACCGGCTACAAACATTGTAGAAAATGAAGAGTCATTTGAACTGGAGATGGCCGCACCCGGAATGAAAAAAGAAGATTTTAAAATTGACATTGAAAACAATGTGCTTACCATTTCTTCGGAACAAAAGGAAGAAACAGAAGAAAACAACAAAAACTACACCCGCAGGGAATTCTCATACGGATGTTTCAGCCGTTCTTTCATTCTTCCCAAAATCATTGACTCGGACAAAATAAAGGCTGAATACACAAACGGTGTTTTATGCCTGAATCTGCCGAAAAAAGAAGAAGAAAAAACCAAACTTAAAAGACAGATTGAAATTGGCTAAAAGCTAAAATGAGCTCTGAAGAACTCATAACCCCTCCCCCTGATTAAAAACATCAAAAAATCAGGGGGTTATTTTTTAGATTTTTATCTGTACTTCTCTCTTAAATGCTCTCTTGTCTTGCGTATTTGTCTGGCTTTAGTAATTTTGCATTCAAACATACAGGAAATGATACATTTTGAAGAAGCGTTTAAGGTTGTTTTAAATCAGGCAAAGCAAAATGCTTCAGAAAAAACAAACCTTACAAGAGCTTATGGCCGCATACTGGCACAAGACGTTTTTTCGGATGTGGACATGCCGCCATTCAACAAATCTGCTGTTGACGGCTATTCTTGCCGCAGGCAGGATATACTGAACGAACTGGAGGTTATTGAAACAGTTGCTGCGGGTTATGTTCCAAAAAAAACGGTATATGAAAACCAGTGCATAAAAATCATGACCGGCGCCATGTTGCCTGATGGTGCCGATTGTGTTCTCATGGTGGAGCATACTGAAAAAACAAATGAAAACCACATCAGGTTTTTAAAAAATGACACTCCCAATAATATTTGTTATAAAGCAGAAGATGTTAATAAAGGCAGCAAAGTCTTGTCAAAAGGCTTGCTTGTAAAGCCTGAGCATATAGCAGTTCTTGCCTCTGTAGGATGTTTTGAGCCCAAAGTCTCCTTAAAACCAAAAGTAGCTGTTATAACCACGGGCGATGAACTTGTGGAACCCCATGAAATACCCGGAATATCACAAATAAGAAACAGCAACGCATGGCAGCTTATGGCACAATTAGAGAAAACAGGAGTTGCTGCTCATTATTCAGGTATCGCAAAAGACAGCAAGGAAGATACCTTTCGTAAGGTTAACGAAGCCCTTCAAAATAATGATATCCTTTTAATTACGGGAGGTGTATCCATGGGAGATTTTGATATGGTTCCAGAAATGATGGAAAAAGCCGGCATAGATATATTGTTTCGCACCATAGCCGTACAACCAGGAAAACCAACTGTTTTCGGATTTAAAAACAATAAATATTGTTTTGGCTTGCCCGGAAATCCGGTGGCTACCTTTATGATTTTTGAATTGCTGGTAAAACCACTCATTTATAAGATTATGGGGCATGATTTTATACCGCAAACCATTCCAATGAAGTTTGGCACTGAATACAGCCGCCGTGCATCCGACCGCATGTCGGTGCTACCGGTGCAAATACAACCAGACGGAACAATAGCACCAGTTGACTACCACGGTTCTGCTCATATTCATGCACTGGCATTTGCACAAGGATTTGTTTTTATTCCAATCGGGCAAACCAAACTCAAAAAAGGAGACATCATTAATGTTAGACTCATTTAACCGCAATATAAATTATCTTAGAATTTCCGTTACCGACCGCTGTAACCTCCGGTGTTTTTATTGTATGCCGGAAAAGGGAGTGCGCCTTCTTTCCCATAACGAAATATTGAGTTTTGAAGAAATAACCGAAGTTGTCAAAGTCGCTTCGGAAATGGGAGTCACCAAAGTAAGAATCACGGGAGGCGAACCACTTGTCAGAAAAGGAATAATATCATTAATAGAACAGATAAAAAGAATCCCGACAATCACCGATCTGTCAATGACCACTAACGGCATATTGCTCGAGGAATATGCGAAAGACATTGCCGGAGCAGGAATAAAACGTATTAATATCAGCCTTGACACCGTTGACCCTGAAAAATACAAAGAAATTACCCGCGGAGGTGACCTGAGAAAAGTAATAAAAGGCATCATAGCCGCTAAAAAAGCAGGGTTGCATCCGATAAAAATAAATTGTGTGGTTGAAAAATCTCCAGAAAAACCTGATGCTATTGGAGTTAAAGATTTTTGTAAAAAAACCGGGTTGGAAGTACGCTTTATCAAAATTATGAACCTCGAAAAAGGGCATTTTTCTATCGTGAACGGAGGCTCGGGAGGCGACTGCCTGCATTGCAACCGTCTAAGACTGACAGCCAACGGAAAAATTAAACCCTGCCTTTTCAACGACATTGAATTTGATGTCAGAAAACTGGGGGCAGCACAAGCACTTCGCGAAGCAATAAAATACAAACCCGAATGCGGCACTTTCAGCAAGAACGGAAGCTTCAATAAAATCGGCGGATGATGCTGAAAAAACTCTTCGATAAAAGCAAACACAAGCCCCGTTTCGGCGGGTTGGAAATCCTGAAATATATCGGGCCCGGAATGCTCATCACCGCGGGATTTATTGACCCGGGTAACTGGGCATCAAACATCGCCGCCGGCTCGGAGTTCGGATATTCTTTATTGTGGGTGGTAGCACTATCTACCATAATGCTGATTATGCTTCAACATAATGTTGCCCACCTTGGTATTGCCAGCGGATTATGCCTTTCGGAAGCCGCCACAAAATACACTCCCAAATGGATTTCCCGCCCGGTACTCTCCATTGCCATGGCTGCTTCTGTTGCAACTTCGCTGGCTGTAATTACAGGTGCATCCATTGCTTTGAAGATGCTTTTCAGTATTCCCATACAGGCCGGGGCATTGCTCACTACATTTTTAGTGCTGATTTTATTATTTAGCAATTCTTACAAACGAATTGAAAAGTGGATAATAACTTTTGTTTCCATCATAGGGCTTTCTTTTATTTATGAATTGTATATGGTAGACATTGACTGGTCATCAGCCGCTATTTCCTGGGTAACACCAAAAATCCCTGACAACTCTATAATCATTATTATGAGCGTATTGGGCGCAGTGGTGATGCCTCACAATCTTTTTCTGCATTCAGAAGTTATTCAGAGCAGGCAATGGAACCTGCAGGATGATAAGATAATAAAGCGGCAACTTAAATTTGAATTCACCGACACCCTTCTTTCCATGTTAGTGGGATGGGCCATCAACAGCGCCATGATACTGCTGGCCGCCTCTGTTTTTTTTAAAAACAACATTGTTGTTGACGAACTTCAGCAAGCTGCCAATATTTTGAAACCTCTACTGGGCGACAGTGCCGCTTTGATATTTGCAATAGCCTTACTTTTTTCCGGCATCGCCTCAGGGATAACTTCCGGTATGGCAGGGGGCAGTATTTTTTCAGGTATCTTCCAGGAACCCTACGATATTAAAGATAACCATTCACGTTTAGGCGTAATGATTTCCATGATTGTAGCTCTGGTTATCATTATGCTGGTAAGCAATCCTTTTATGGCACTGATATATTCGCAGATGGCTCTGAGCATAGCCCTACCTTTTACTTTGTTCGTGCAGGTGTATCTCACATCATCAAAGAAAGTAATGGGAAAATACGCAAATACCGTCTTTATGAAAATTGTACTGTTTGTGATAACGGCTATAATTTCAGGATTGAATTTATATTTGCTTTACGACAGTATTTTTTAATGTGCTTTCAATTACCTGTCGTTACCGTTCCCGTTGCATGGTTAAGTTCCGAACCAAACATACTGTGAGGGATGGAAAAGATTATCAGAGTTATCAGCGCAGCAGCAATAATATAACCCGGGCGGAATTTTCTCCTGTTGGCCAGCAAAGCAACCACCCATGCCAGAAAAGCTATCAGGGTTTTGTTGTCTGTTAAATCCCAGCCAAAAGGCACCCCTGTCCAAAAATCACCAAAAGCATATTTTTGGATGATGGGCCCAAGTATCATTCCTCCCAACAACAACAAAATAAAAGTGATAAGAGAATACAAACGTGCTTTCTCAAACTTAAAAAAAGCCATCAGCCCTGCCGTATTTGACAATAGCATCGCAAGAAAAATCAAAATCACATGTGGAACAAGCGCCCAGGCAGGCACATCGTCCTTATATCTTATAATTACCGGCTGTTGTTTTGTTGCAGAAATGGTTTTGCCGTATGCTTTAAACAAAACATAATATTCTAATTTACCCGCCGCCGACTGTTTTGGTAATGTTGCCGCCAAACCCCCAGGGGCATAAATAAATGAAACGGTATCCCACTTATCATTTGTTGGGTACTTACGATATACCAGCTTTGCCTTGATATTGTCATCACGCACCGGCAAAAACACTTCACAATCCTTCGAGCTGCTATAGCTGGTAGGTAGCGATAAATTAAATTTATGGCCATACACATCAGTCTTTACTTTTTTTGGATATGTTGGCCCGGTTATTCGCTGATAGAAAGCTGCCAGCAATGTGATGAGGATAGCCCCAACCCATATAAATAATATCTTCAGTCTTTTTTTTGTCCTTTGATTTACCATATCATAATTTATAGTTGAACCAATAACACTTCTTTTTCCCCGTTACGCATCACGTCAACATTTACAGCTTGTCCTGCAGATAACATTTTCAGGCGTTCCATGTAATCATAAATATTTGTTACTGGGTTACCGTTAATGGCTGTTATTATGTCGCCTTTAATGATACCGGCATGGTATGCAGGCCCATCCTGATTCACAGCCAAAACCAATACGCCTTTAATATCAGAGTTAGCAACATCTGGCATAATACCGAACGTCACTTTCAAACTGCTTCGTTCACTACCTTTTGTCTTCAGCCCTGCTTCACGATAAGTCAAATCGTAATCCTCTTTATTGATTTCTAAAATAAGCTTTTCTGTGAACGATAAAATTGTTTCAAGTCCTTCACAATTTATTTTTGAATAATCATCGAAGGGTGTATGGTAATCGGCATGCACCCCCGTATTAAAATATAGTACAGGAATGCTGTCGCTATAGAATGAGGCATGGTCGGAAGGCCCGTAGCCGTCTTTGGTGAATGCCAGTTTTATTTTGTTGGTATCAAGGCAGGCCGATAATATTTTTTCCACATCAGCAAAAGTTCCCGTACCACCCACAGATAATATTTTATTTGTTCCCAGCCTGCCAACCATGTCAAAATTCAGCATCAGCCTGATATTTTTCTTTCCTACAGGCAAATGTTTCAGGAACCATGCCGAACCCAGCAAGCCCATTTCTTCGGCACCAAATGCAATAAAAATTATATTGTATTTTTCAAGATTTTTATTTTTCGATAGTGATGACACTAAACCCATCATGCAGGCAACTCCCGAAGCATTATCGTCGGCGCCGTTATGAACTGCTGTGGTATCCGGTTTGCGGGAACTTGTAGCCGGTCCTCCAAAACCCAGATGGTCGTAATGCGCACCTATAACAAGATATTCATCTGTTGGGACTGTACTTCTTAATACCCCAATAACATTCGATGTTTTAATCTTTTTTTCATTCAGATTGACAGAAACATATAATTGCTTTTTAATTTCAATTTGGCCTGTCAGTTCTGCTTTGCCAGCAGAAATTTCCAGAGCTTCAATACTAAGCTTTGAGGTGTTTAAAATCCTGTTGGTAGCACCACGGGTTACACTTATTGTTGGAATTCCGTTTCTATTTTTGTTCATTTCATTTTCCGGTCCTATTAAAACATCCTGTTTCATATAAGCTGTTCCATTCACAAAAATAATACCTGCAGCGCCATGGTCTTTTGCAGTGAGCATTTTTGAGCGATCTCCGCTGAAAGAAGCAAACCTGTCGAAATGTTTTTTCATATCGGGGCTTCCACGAAGAACCATTACCCATTTGCCTTTCACATCCTTACCTGAATAATCATCCCATACCAATGAATCGAATTTTACAGATAATCCATACCCGGCAAACACAATTCCGGTGTTTATAAGAGTATCATGGCTGTATGGGAAAGGTAAAAAATCGTTGTTGAGCAGAAATTCTTCCCCATTAAACACCATTTTATTATTCTCTCCGTTTTCAAAACCGGTATGCACCTCAAATGTTTGCAAGCCTTTATCTCTTAATAATTCGAGTTTGGTGGACTTAAAATATTTAAGGATATACTCAGCTGCCATATCTGCGCCCGGAGTACCCGGCATTCTGCCCTCAAGTGAATCAGAGGATAATATTCGCAGATGAGTGCACACATCATTCTGCCCGAAGCAAGGCCGGTTCAAAAAACATACTGATGAAACAAGGTATATTAAATAAATTTTTTTCATGCTTTACAATTCGGATACAAAACTAATCATTTTGAAAAAATCTTCTGCACTTGTTATTTAGCTTAAGTTGTTTTTATCATACCTATGTTTTTTTTAAGTATTTTCGCAAGGCATTTTTATTCAGTAATTACATGAAACAATACAAGTTTCTCAACAATATTTTAGGGCTTGCTGTCTTCATACTGGCATCTGTTGTTTATATCATCACTTCCGAGCCTACAGCAAGTTATTGGGATTGCGGAGAATACATTTCAACGGCTTATAAACTGCAGGTTGGCCATCCTCCCGGCGCACCTTTTTTTCAGTTGATGGGACGTTTGTTTTCTATGCTGGCTTTCGGTGATGTAACCCTCGTTGCACGAATGATTAATACCATGTCGGCACTGATGAGCGGACTTACAATACTGTTTTTGTTCTGGTCAATTACAGCACTTTCAAAAAAAATTATTACCAAAAATAATGTGTTGTCTCAGTCTGAAATGCTTCTTGTATTTGGTTGCGGCATGGTAGGAGCACTTGCATATACATTTTCCGATTCTTTCTGGTTCTCAGCCGCTGAAGGCGAAGTATATGCCATGTCTTCTTTTTTTACTGCTTTTGTTTTTTGGGCAATACTAAAATGGGAAGCTGTTGCCGATGAGCAGGGTTCATACCGATGGTTAGTGCTGATTGCCTTTATGGTGGGTTTGTCTATAGGGGTTCACTTGCTCAACCTGCTTGCGATACCGGCAATCACCATGGTTGTTTATTTCAAAAAATTTAAACAAAGTAAAAAAGGTGCATTCTTGGCTTTTGTAATATCCCTGGCAATAATTGCCTCCATCATGTATGGCATCATTCCGCAGCTTGTAACATTGTTTGCAAAAACAGAACTGTTATTCGTCAACACTTTTGGGTTGCCTTTTAACTCAGGCACAATTATTTTCGCCATATTAATTACTCTCTTGTCAGTTACAGGCCTGCTTTACACTGAAAAAGAAAAAACAATCTATCCTGTTTTATTTTTTATTTTCTACGCTTTTCTGGCATTTCTTGTTTTGTATTCAGGTAAGGGGTTTGTGGATATTATTTTGAGGATACTGATACTTGCTGGCATCACAGCCTTAATTTATTTCGGAAGGCAGAAAAAAGAAATGCTAAAAACAGTACTTCTCAGCATAATTTTCATAATAATAGGCTACTCCAGTTTTATGGCACTTGTCATTCGCTCCAATGCCAACACACCCATTAATGAAAATGCACCCGGTGATGCTATCAGCCTACTAGGATACCTCAACCGTGAGCAATACGGGGACTGGCCTGTATGGTACGGCCCATACTTCAATGCTCCTCTTGACAGCAAAGAACCTTATATTGACGGCAACCCGCTTTATGCTCGTAATGACACACTTAAAAAATATGTCGTCATTGACGACCGCAAAAAATCCATTGAAAACTATGATTCAAGGTTTTATACTTTTTTTCCACGTATGTGGAGCAAGCGCTCAAACTTACATGCTACCGGGTACAGGTCATGGGGAGAAATAAAAGGAACCCCTGTCAGGGTTACCAACAGAAACGGAAATACAGAAATAATTAATAAGCCTACATTTATTGAGAACATGAGGTTTTTCTTTTCCTATCAGATTGGTCATATGTACCTGAGATATTTTATGTGGAATTTTGCCGGCAGACAGGATGACAATCAGGGTCATGGCATTCTAAACGGAAACTGGATGTCGGGAATCGGGTTTATTGATAAATTCCGTCTGGGCCCGCAGAAAAACCTTCCTGATGTTTTTCAAAACAACAAAGGGAGAAATTATTTCTTTTTCTTACCGTTGCTTCTCGGCTTATTAGGATTTTTCATCCAACTTAACAAAAACCTGCGCGGATTTATCATTGTTTCCCTCCTGTTTGTTTTTACCGGGCTTGCCATCAATGTGTACTTGAACCCTGTTCCTTACCAGCCCCGCGAAAGGGATTATGCCTATGCAGCGTCGTTTTATGCTTTTTCCATTTGGATAGGTATTGGCGTTATTAGTATTAGAAATCTAATTTGCAAGTTCAGAAAAAAAATCGCTCCTCTTCTTCCTCCGCTTTTGGCAAGCATGATTTGCTTTCTTGCAGTTCCATTCATTATGCTGTATAACGGATGGGATGACCATGACCGTTCCGGAAGAACCACTGCACGAGACATCGCAGCGAATTATTTAAACAGTTGCAAACCAAATGCAATTTTATTTACGCTCGGAGATAACGATACTTTTCCACTATGGTATGTTCAGGAAGTGGAAGGAATACGAACCGATGTTCGTGTGGTTAACCTGAATCTGCTTAATATGGACTGGTATATCAACCAGATGAAACGAAAAGTTTATGATTCGGAACCCCTGCCAATATCGCTGAGAAATGATAAATACATGGCATCTAAGAGGGATTTTGTTTTAATTTATAACACCGGAGCTATTGAAGACAGCAATACATATTATGATGTCAGCAAACTGATTAATTATGCTGCCAGTGATAATGAAGAAAATATGCTAAGCACCATCAAAGGAAATTATAACTTCATCCCAACAAACAGGTTTGCTCTTGCTGTTGACAGCGCTTATGTTGTCAGCAAAGGAATAGTGCCCGAATCATTCCGGGATTCTTTGAAACCACAAATTACATGGGTTTTTGATGATTACGGCATACAAAAAAACAGCCTGATTGCTCTTGACATCATTGCCAATACCCAATGGAAACGCCCTGTTTATTTTGCAGTAACGGCCGGGGATGACTCTTATCAGTTTCTGAACAACTATCTTCAACTCGAAGGGTTGGCATACCGCCTGATGCCCTTTCCGTGCCATTCATCAGACATGCAAACAGGGATAGTAAACTCTGAAATTTTGTATGACAACCTGATGAATAAATTTCAATGGGGTAATATGGATAAGCCGGGAATATACATGGATGAAGTAAACATCAGGATGGCAAAAACATTGAGAAACCTTTTTTCACGACTTGCACAAACACTGGTATCAGAAGCTCAGACAGAAAAAGCCATTTTGGTTTGTGATAAATGCATTGAAGTGATTCCAGACTTTAATATTCCATACGACGAATATCTGATACCAATTGCCACAGTATATTTTCAATGCGGAGAGACACAAAAAGCGAAAAATATTACTGAGAAGTTGTTTTATGACAACACACAAAAGCTGGAATATTTCGATAAATTCAGGGGAATTGATGCCGCATACTTAGGCTCTGAAAAAGCCGATGCCCTCACACTTATTGAAAAACTTATTTTGTTGACACAAACATACAACCAAAAGGAATTGTCTGATAATATGAGTAAAACTTATAATAAGTTCAAAGATTAATTAAATCTAATCGCTTCAGGATGTATTTCAACAGGATTCCTCTACCTCTAAAAAAACTTTATGCTCCAGATGCTTTATGGCTTGTTGAAACTAATGAAAAAGATTTATTCCTGACATTTGACGATGGTCCTGATTCAGAAACCACACCTGATATTTTAAAAATACTCGATGAGTACGAAGCCAAAGCAACATTTTTCTGCATCGGAGAAAAAGTTTCAAAACAGCCGAAGACTTACTGTGAAATTTTAAAAAGAGGCCACACTGCGGGAAACCATACCAACAGCCACCTGAATGGATGGGATACCCCTTTAGATGATTATATTTGTGACATTGAAAAATGTTCAGCATTAATTCATTCAGATTTATTTCGACCTCCTTATGGTAAAATAACAAGAAAACAATATCACTACATCCGCCAGAAAAACAAAATTATCTTTTGGACAGCCATGACTGGCGATTTTGACAATAAAAACTCCGGGGAAGCCTGCCTGAAAAATGCAATCAAAAACACCCGAAAGGGTTCAATTGTTGTGTTTCATGACAACAAAAAAGCTAAAAGAAATTTAGAATATGCGCTTCCCCGATTTTTGGAATATTTTAAAGAAAAAAATTATAATTTTAAAGCCATTTCTTACTAAACTATCTTTATTTATTTTCAACTAATTAGGACAATGAGTATTAAAACTGCGGAACGTAATTCCGGAATATTACCCGAAGACAATGTAATACATCACCGGCATCTTATTGCATATTATGAAGCTGAAAAACACATTTCGGGAAATGTTCTTGAAATCGGCAGCGGTGAAGGCTATGGACTTAAAATACTTGCACCGAAAGCCGAAACCTATGTCGCTGTGGACAAACACAAAACTCCCCTGGAGTTGGGGTTTCCCAATGTCAAGTTTTTGCAGATGAATGTTCCTCCCCTGTTAGGCTTAGATAATGACAGCTTTGATATGGCGGTCTGTTTTCAGGTTATTGAACACATAAAAAAAGACACTTTGTTTCTGGATGAGATAAAAAGGGTGTTAAAACCCGGAGGAAAGCTTATACTTACTACCCCCAATATTAAAATGTCCCTCACACGTAACCCATGGCATGTTCGCGAATATACTCTTGAAAAAATAAGCACCTTATTAAAAAAATTCAATTCTGTGCAGATTGACGGTGTTTTTGGCAACCAGAAAGTTATGGCATATTACGAACAAAATAAACGCTCCGTACAAAAATACACCCGTTGGGATATCTTACGGCTACAATACATTCTGCCTGGCTGGATGTTGCAAATTCCTTACGATTTAGCCAACAGAATGAACCGTAATAAGCTCATGAAAAATAATACTTCACTCGTAAACAAAGTACAAACATCCGATTATTATATCAGCAAAGCTGATGAGAATTGTCTGGATTTTTTTGTTATTGCGCAAAAATAAAACCTGCTTAAAGGATACTTGCATTCTTGAGTTTTAATATTGTTTATGACAACTATAAATGGTGCCGAAATTTCAAAACCCCATTAAGCAGATTTTTCCTTAATTCCAGATTGCGTAATAGAAACGTAGTGAACTATTGAATAGTGTGTTATATCGTGTGTTGAATCTGCCTGTCCTGCACACAAAGTAGCAGGGGTAATCCCGATAAAAAATCAAATTCCTTTTACTGTTTTTAGTGCTCCTTTAACTGCCCGAATCGGCAGTATTACTGTTTTCAGGCCTTTTCAGGTATGACTTTATTATAATATTGTATTAAAAGCACTAAAAGTTAAACCATAAAAAATAAAACCATGAAAACAAAAAATGTCAATTTAGAAGATATCATCTTCGAAAACAGAAATAAGGATTACGGTGCCTATGTTCTCCGTAAAAATTACAACAAAAATATGATATCTGCAATAATTATTGCAGTAGTAATTTTCTTATCGGGAATATCTATACCCTTGATAGCTGGTTTATTCAAAACAGAAGTCCCCATTAAGGATGACAGGTCCATTGAAGGTGTAATTATAAATCCCCCCAAGGAAATACCCGAAATAAAACTTCCTGAACTTCCGAAAGAATTGCCCAAAATCACAGCTTTTCGGCCACCGGTGATTGTTGCCAACCCTGATGAAGTAACGGATGACCTGGCAGAACTTATTGAAAACGCTCAAAATGAAAATCTCGGTGAAACCGGCGAAATTGAAATTAGCGACACTATTAAAACCAGAACTATAATTGATGAAGGCGAGGCTTTGAAAATACATACTATCGTTGAAGAAATGCCTGAGTTTCCGGGAGGCGAAAAAGAACGAATCAAGTTTCTAACAGGAAACATGCATTACCCTGATATTGCCAAAGAAATGGGCATACAGGGGCCTGTATATCTGACTTTTATTATTGAAAAAGATGGCACCGTTACCGGAGTTAATATTTTGAGGGGCATTGGAGGAGGGTGTGACGAAGAAGCCTCACGCGTTGTAAACATGATGCCCAAATGGACCCCCGGCAGACAAAACGGCAAAGAAGTCCGGGTACAATTCAACATGCCTGTATTATTCACCCTCAAGTAAATAATTTCAAGCTTTCTGAATAAAGGCAAAAGATTTTGTTAAAGTTTTTTAATTTTCAGGCTTATTATTCTTTAGCCATATTTTCTGCAAATGAACAGGCTCCTGATTGACAGCCATGTGGTTTTTTTTCAATAAGGAACTGAGTTGGATGGCATATTTTTGAGAAATGTCACGCATGGTTTCTCCCTGCAGTGCAGTATGAAATTCAATATTATTTCTTTTCTTTTTGGGCTGAATATAAATTATATCCCCTTCTCTTACAGCATTTTTTTGTGTGGCATCATTGTACTTCCTAACATCATAAGCTTCCAAATCAAAATCCTTTGCAATAAGATAATAAGTATCATATTTTCTTGCGATGATATAATTTACCCCGTTATTAGTATAGACTTTCCTTGAGCATTCACCTATAATTATTTCCGGAAAATCGTTTTCATTTTTTATATTTGACTCAATGGGATGCTGAAGTGCTTGTTTATGATCCGAAGTTTTATTAGTGGAGTCTTTTAAAATTATTGTGGCCTGTTCCGATGAAATCTTCTTTTCTAGCTGAACATCAGTTTTATTCATTGAGATATCAATATTAAAAGCAACAGAATCATAATATGACAATCTGTTTTCCTGAATAATTTTAATCAGCAGTTCTGCATATTTGGGATTCGTAGCATAACCGGCTTTTTTAAGTCCATAAGCCCAGGCTTTGTAATCCATAGGGGAATACTGAAATAAAAAAGCGTAATTCTGCCTTGTTGTTAAGAAAACAGAATGGTCAAGATACGATGCACTATCGGAGCTGTATTTTCTGAAACATTCATTTTTTTCATCGTCATCATAATAATATTTCTGACCCGTCCAGTCGCTTTTGCATTTAATACCGAAATGATTATTAGCTTTTACAGCAAGTTCACTTTTTCCGTTTGCAGATTCCAACAGGCCTTGGGCGAGTGTTATGCTTGCAGGAATCCTGTATGCCCTCATCTCCTGTATTGCAATCCCTTTGTACTTCGCAATATATTGTATAACAAGCGGGTCCGGCTGTGCGCTACAAAAAAAACACATCAACACAAACAGCATATAAAAGGATGTTTTTTTCACGTTAATAATTTTTTCAAAATTAATTATTGTTTTTGTTGAGTTGATGTTAGTTTTCGCTAATTTTCCACACTTAAATGTTAAAAGCCATGGAACTCATAATAAAATATTTTCCACAACTCAACGCCAACCAAATACATCAGTTTGAGCAACTACAGCCTTTATATAATGAATGGAACGAAAAAATCAACATCATTTCCCGTCAGGATATTCAAAATCTTTATCTGCATCATGTTTTGCATTCATTAAGCATTGCAAGGCTGATTCAGTTCCATAAGGGAACCACCGTTATGGATGTAGGTACCGGCGGAGGTTTTCCGGGCTTACCACTTGCCATTATGTTTCCCCTGACAGATTTTTACCTTATAGATTCAACAGGAAAGAAAATAAAAGTGGTAAACGAGATTACAAAATCATTAGGGCTTACCAATGTTGTTGCCGAACAAAAAAGAGTTGAGGAAGTGCATCATACTTTTGATTTTATTATTTCCCGGGCCGTAACCAATCTGACAGACTTTATTAGTTTGACAAAAAAAAATATCAGTCCCGACAGCTCAAATAATATTACTAATGGCATCTTATACCTGAAAGGCGATGATGCCCTGAAAGAGATAAAAAAAATACATGCCGGAAAATTCATGTTTGATATATCTCAATATTTTCCTGAAGAATATTTCCTGACAAAAAAAATAGTTTATCTGTATAACTTGTAAACCAAGCAATACATTACACATAATAGACAATCTCTATAAAACAGGCTGTGTTATTTCGAAAAAAATCACCTGACTGTATCGGGAGGGATTATGAGAAAGACGTCTTCATTATCTTTTTTCATAAGGTAATTTTCTCTTCCATATTTTTCCATGGCTTCTTTATCTTTTGTAAGCGCTTCTGTAAGAGTCTTCATTCCTTCAATCCCGTCTGTATAAAAATTTTTAAGTTGCAATAAAGAGTCATTATATGCCCGTTGTTTTATTTGTTTGGGAATCCTGTCGCTATCAATAAACAAAATCCAAATAATAAAAAATAAAGTTGATAGCACATACAAGTTTTTCAAATAACTCCAGATTTTTAAAATAATTTTTTTCATTGCAGATACAAATATAAGATTATTTGAGCCATAAAAAATCATCTGTATAAAAAATTATCTTCAAAAATATCAACAAATGGTTTAAACATCCCTTTAGAAATAATTTAAATATGCTGTATGGATTATAATTAAGATTTTATTAAGCATTTTACTTATCTGTATAAAAACGAAATCACATTAATTATTTTATGGCATAAATAAAAAATCTCAGAAACTGGTAAGTTTTTAAAAAAATAAATATAATTTTGACAAAACTGACTGAAAATCTCTATTCAATATTACTGAATACCTACTTTAATATATTATGCCTAAAATAGCTCTTGTACACGATTGGTTTAACGAAGCAGGAGGTGCCGAAAAGGTAGTAAGAGAGATTTTACATTGTTATCCTGATGCTGATATATTTTGTTTATTTGATTATTTTGATACAAAAAACCGTAACGAATATCTAAAAGGGAAAAAGACACATACAAGTTTTATTCAATATATCCCTTTTGCGCGAAAAATTTACCGTAATCTTTTTCCATTATTTCCATACGCAATTGAGAGCCTGAATTTAAAAGATTATGATGTAATAATATCATCATCTTCCTGCGTGGCTAAAGGAGTTAAGCGCAAACCAGACCAGTTGCACATTTCATATTGCCACAGCCCTGCACGTTATGCCTGGGACCTTAAAGAAGATTATTTGCGGGTAACAAATACAAGGTTTACAAAAGCTGTTTTGAGTCATTTTTTTGATAAATTGCGCCGCTGGGATTTAAAAAGCAGCGACAGGGTTGATTACTTTATTGCCAACTCAAATTTTGTGTATGAAAGAATTCAAAAGTTTTTCGGGCACAGAAGCACTGTTATTTACCCCCCTGTAAATGTTGAAATGAAAGAGTCAGCATTAGAAAAAAAAGATTTTTACATTACTGTATCACGCCTTGTAACCTATAAGAATATTGACCTTATCGTAGAAGCTTTCAGGCAAATGCCCGAATTAAAACTGGAAATTGCGGGTGAAGGGCCTATGAAACGTAAAATAATTAAAAACCTCCCTCCCAATGTTACATACCTTGGTTATATTGACGAAGATACAAAGCACCTAAAAATTTCACAGGCCAGAGCTTTCATTGCGGCAGCTACAGAAGATTTTGGCATATCGGTGGTGGAAGCTCAGTCGTATTGCACACCGGTTATAATTCCATCTAAAGGAGGTTACAAAGAAACTGTAAATAAAAATACAGGCGTTTTTTTTCATGAGCAGACAGTGAATGAAATGGTTGAAACCATCAGGGCTTTTCACTCAGGGAACACAACATTTCTTTTTGATAATTTTAAAAACAACATTCAGCCTTTCAGCACCGAAAGGTTTCGAAATGAGTTCAAGACTTTCGTAGATGATAAGATTAAGCAGCATTTTGCCGGAAAGCAATAATAAAGCCAGGTGGCTGCATTTGACAACAACATTGCTTTTCCTGGCACTGTTTGCTTTTCCCTTATTTCCGTTCGCGGTAACAAATTTGATTTTAATTCTTGTATTTTTCCTGACGTTAATCATTTATTTCATCAGGCCTGTTCCTATTGGCAAAAAGCTATTGTTAAATAGTATTTATATAATTCCTTTCATCCCATACCTTCTGGAGTTTTTTATTTCCGGATTTGACCCGGTTGCAGGGTTTGAGTTAGAGAAAAAATTATTCTTTTTTACCGCTCCACTTGTATTGCCCTTATTTTTAGAAGTAACTAAATTCAGCAACTACAAGCTTCCCATGATGATATTCTCTTTCTCCATGACAGCCCTTGCTATTTATTCAGTTGCAGCCTTGTTTATTGAAAACAGCATGTTTGAACCACAAGCATATGAAAACGGAGCCTATTTACTGAGAGATCGCTTTCAGAATTATTGCGGCATACATCCGACATACTTTTCAATATTTGCCATTTGTGCCGCATCTTTTTTATGTTTTAAACCTGTTTATAAAAACAAAGGATTTCGCATCATTACGATAATTTCTGCATGTTTTCTCTTTGCTGTCGTTATTTTACTTGCTGTCCGAGCATCTATTTTTATTCTGGCTGCTTTTGCAGTTGCATGGATTGTTTTCAAGAAATTTCCATTGCTAAAAAAGACCTTGCTTATAATAACATCTTTATTGTTACTTGTAATTTTAACTTTTTCTATACCTTCGCTAAACAAGCGTTTCGGAGAAATCACCTCATGGATTTCAGGCAACACAGATTATAACAACACCCTTTCACAACGGGAAATTATTACATCCTGCTCGCTAAAAGTGTTTTCCAAAAATATTTTAAGCGGAACGGGAAGTAAAAACTTTCAGCAAGAACTTAATAATTGTTACAGAGATAAAGGCTGGCCCATTTGCGTTGAAAGAAATTACAACCCACATAATCAGTTTTTATCCATCGGGATAAATTATGGAATTTTCTTTATGTTGCTTTTTATCGCCTGCCTTTATTTTATTTTCAGAAAAGTAATTCACCATCCCGAAGCAAGATATTATACAATTGCCATAATAATCATATTTTTCAGTGAGTCTTTTCTTGAGAGACAGATGGGAGTTTATTTTTTCGGATTGTTCTCACTTCTTTTTTATAACATAAACATGCAAAAATCAATTCTTTCAATAAATTGGACACCCTCTGTTTTCATTTAATTTAACAACAACATTTATCTCATTAAACAAAAACAATTAAATTTTCAGCATTTACAACATGAACGACCGAATCAGGGTATGCTTCAATTAAAACCTTTTTCTGTTTTGCAGAACAGGGTTTTTGTTTTAATGTTCGTAAAAAAAATCGAGAAGATTGTCCCGATTTGCAGTCGGGACGGACTTCCGTGAGGGGACTTCAATCAAAACCTTTTTCTGCTTCGCAGAACAGGATTTTTGTTTTAATGTCCGTAAAAAAATGTGAGAAGATTGTCCCGACTTGCAGTCGGGACGGACTTCCGTGAGGGGGGCTTCAATCAAAACCTTTTTCTGCTTCGCAGAACAGGATTTTTGTTTTAATGTCCGTAAAAAAATGCGAGAAGATTGTCCCGTCTTGCAGCCGGGACGGACTTCCGTGAGGGGGGCTTCAATCAAAACCTTTTTCTGCTTCGCAGAACAGGGTTTTTGTTTTAATGTCCGTAAAAAAATACGAGAAGATTATCCCGACTTGCAGTCGGGACGGACTTCCGTGAGGGGGGCTTCAATCAAAACCTTTTTCTGCTTCGCAGAACAGGGTTTTTGTTTTAATGTCCGTAAAAAAATGCGAGAAGATTGTCCCGACTTGCAGCCGGGACGGACTTCCGTGAGGGGGGCTTCAATCAAAACCTTTTTCTGCTTCGCAGAACAGGATTTTTGTTTTAATGCTCGCTCAGGCAAGCCTGGCTCACTTAAAACAAAAACCCTTCCGTTTAGCGGAAAGGTTTTGATTGGTCGGGGCGAGAAGACTCGAACTTCCGACCCCTTGCACCCCATAAAATATTTTTGTCTTATCGAAAATTATTTTAATTTATATTAGCTTGTATTACAGATATTTAAAAAATACCTTATTATATTAGCTTGTATTTATCAATAAGGTTTTATTATCTTTGTGTTACCTTTTATGTTACCCTGAAAAAATCGTATAACTCAATAAAATTAACACAATGGCAAATATAAGAATCTTTTTAAGAACAAACCGAATTATTTTAAAAGATAAACACCCGGTTGTTTTAATACTAACTATTGAGGGTAAAAGAAAATATTTTTCTCTTGGTGGTAAAAACAAAGGTTATGCCTGTACTCAAAATGAATGGGATTTTGAAAAAAACAGATTTAAAAAAAATCATGATAAGTACAAAATAAAAAATCAGATATTAGATAATTTAGAAAGTCAGGCAAATGATATTTTTATCAAAGCTGAATATGATAAAATACCAGTATCATTTGAGTATTTTACTAAGCAATTTTCAAAAAAAACAAAGAAATATACTGTATTTACTTTTTTTGATGAAGAAATTGAAAGGCTTAAAAAATCAGGTTCATTAAGTTATTCCGATACTTTCAAAGCTACAAAAAGTATTATCAATAAATTTTGTGATAATGAAAATCTTAAATTTACTGATGTAGATTATAATTTTCTTAAAAGGTTTGAAACATACTGCTTTCAGCATAAGGCAAAATCAAATACTGTTAGTGTATATATGCGAACTTTCCGAACTCTTTTTAATTCGGCAATAAAAAATGAAATTTGTTTTGAAGTATCCTACCCTTTTAAAAGTCGAAACAATCCAAACGGTTACAGCTTGGAACACCTGAATACTGAAACACAAAAAAGAGCAATTACACTGGAACAAATGAAACTAATAATAAATTATAAAGTAAAAAAAGAAACAGATTTATTTCATGCAAAAAACATTTTTCTTTTTAGTTTTTATGCAATAGGAATTAATTTTATTGATATGGCAAATCTTAAATGGAATAATATCATTAATAATAGAATTGAATACAACAGAGCTAAAACCGGGGGGCAATTTTCAATATTAATACAGCCGGAACTAAAAAAGATTATTGATTATTATAAGAAAAATAAAAAATCAGATTATATACTACCTATCTTTAATGATACTCATGTTACAGCTTTACAGAAATACAATAGAAAAAAGAAAATGCTAAGAAAATTTAATAGTGATTTGCAAACTATTGCAGAAAATTTAGGAATTGATTTTAATATTACTTCGTATGTAAGTCGTCATTCATGGGCTACCATACAAAAAGAAAAAGGCACACCCACTGCAATAATCAGCGAGGGCTTAGGACATAAAACAGAGGCAATAACACAAACTTACCTTAAGAAGTTTGAAAATTCCGTACTGGATGAAGCAAATAGAAATTTGCTTAAGAAATTACAGCAAAAACGAAAATAGGTAAGTATGAGCAATGAACATTTGAAAGTAAAAGTTTTTGTTAAACCTTTTGTAAAAAAAGTTTTAGAAAAAAAATGTGGTAATCCAGTAGATTTGAATTTATGGGATATGAAAAATTACATAAGGTTATTTTTATTGGATTCAATCAAACACCCCAGTAAGCATTATGATTATACTATCAAAAAAAAATATAATTATTCAAGAATGACAACAGTTAATATTAAATTAAGCCCTTATGAATTTTTTAAAATAGGGCATGAACTAACATTAACTGACCAAATGAAATTAAATAGAGTTTTACAAAAACTTGTAAAAAATCAAATATACATAATGCTTGATGTAGGTGAAAAATATCAAAACAAAATTTCAGAGCGAATAAAAGTGGTCAGAAAAACGCTTAATTTGTCAGAAAAGGATTTAAGCGATTATGCAATAAAAAAAGATTATTACAGATATAGAAAAAAAAGAGGGGAAAATTTTTACACTTAATTTCAACAACTTAAGTAATTTTTATTATTTTTTTTTGCACAACTTGTCCTCTCCCAAGTTTATGTATTTTTTTATCATAATTTATTTAACAAAACTCTGAATTAACAGGGCTTTCAGAAGTTTTCAATTAATACAATAAAAATATTGATTTTAATTATATTGTTTTTGTAAAGCATTATATATTAGTATTTATGATGAAACGCCTTGTCCTTTTTTTCGCATAAGTGTAGATATAATTTTGCTCATATATTTTAATATAAAAAATTATGACAGCAAAAAATTTACTACCTATCCCGCCAAAAGAAAAATTATCAAAAAGAATTATTGTAGCTTTTACTGAAAAGGATTTCAACAATTTTTCAGTATTATGCAAAAAGAGTAAAGTAACAAAGAGCGATTTAATAAGATTCTTTGTAAATAAACTTTTGTACGAACAAAACAAAAATTAATAATATGGAAAATCAAAATGAAATTCTTTATTCTTTGTTGCAGGAAATTAAAAGGGATATTTCAGAAATTAAAATATTGATACCCGGCAAAGCAAATGATGATCCGGTTAATGATTTAGGGCCTATTGAAATGGCAATGCAAATAACCAATCTTGCGAAACCTACCATTTACGCATTGACCAGTAAAAATGAAATACCTTTTATAAAGAAAAACAGAAAACTGTATTTTTCTAAAAAGGATCTGTTATCCTGGTTAAGCCAGGGTAAACAAAAAACAATCCAGGAAGCAACCGACCAGGTTAATGAGTACATGAGTAAAAACATTAAAAAGAGGGGTTAAAATGGACTATGAAATAATTGATTCGATTGTTAAGCGAAACTCTAATAAGATAAAGATTCCAGAGGTTATACAAGAAATTACAGGAACTGATTTATTACTTAATGATATAGAAAAAATACCATGCTTATTAGACCCGATATTTCAACAAACAGGAATTGCAGGTTTGGCAGGGAGTTCTGATACTGGAAAGAGTATGTTATTAAGACAATTTTTAATTGATTTAGTTACTGGAAATGATAATTTCTTAGGATTTCCGATATATTCGAGATACAGAAGCGGAATTTATGTTTCTTCAGAAGATTTGTATAATGAAACTTCATATATATTGAAAAAACAAGCAAGCCGATATAAGCCAGAGGATTTAAAAGAATTAAGATTTGTATTTGATATTGAAAATCTTATTGAGAAATTGGATTCAATGCTAACTAATAAAAAAGCTGATGTAATCATTATAGATTGTTTTGCTGATGTATATGGAGAGGAATTAAGAGATACTTCAAAAATCAGGCAGTATTTGCATAAATATCAGGAATTAGCACAAAAACATGAATGTTTAATAATATTTATTCACCATTCAATAAAAAGAACGGAAACCTTAGAACCAAGCAAAAATAATCTTAATAGCGGACAAGGGTTTGAATCAAAAATGAGGGTTGTAATTGAATTACGAGCGGACAATATAAACCCTGATAAAAGGCATTTATGTATTGTAAAAGCAAATTATTTGCCAGCCAGTTACAAAAAAGAAAGTTATGTCTTAGAGTATGATAATGATAATTTTTCCTTTTCAAACACCGGGGAGCGTATACTGTTTGAATTTTTATCGAAAAAAACTGATTCAGATCAGGGTAAGGCAAAATATGAGATAGCAAAGGAACTAAAAGCAGAGGGATATACTCATGAGAAAATTGGCAAAGAGTTAGGTATTGCAAAGAGTACAGTTTCAAAATTATTTAAAAAATATGAAAATGATGTTTCCAATGTTTCCAATGGAAACAAATGAAAAATTACCTTTTTAAAT
The DNA here is from genome assembly GCA_023228145.1 of Bacteroidales bacterium. Taxonomy (NCBI): domain Bacteria; kingdom Pseudomonadati; phylum Bacteroidota; class Bacteroidia; order Bacteroidales; species Bacteroidales bacterium. The sequence continues at coordinate 108,297 of JALOBU010000005.1, forward strand.
ACGTGTTTCCGTTTCCATTCTCTTAGGATATGGAAACGGAAACGTGAAATAATATGGAATTGTTACAAACATATAAGAAACTTTATAATAAGATAAAATTTTTGGCAGACAATGACAAGCTAAATGACAGGTCATTAAAGGAATATAATGAAATTCTAAAATCAATTTATAATGCTTATTATGATTATGAAAATGAAATTTTTGAATTACAAATGCAGGTATTTGTATTAGCAAGACAAATTACAGAATTTCATGAAAAGCAAAAGATCTTTGCAAATAATATAATTGAAATAGAAAGAAGAAGAACAAAAAAATTATAATCTCTTACGATATAGCAACCATATCATTTCTCTTGCATGGGCTTCACCATGTTCATCCCTTATACTTTCAAAATCCTTTTTAATTTCCATATCTTTTAAATAACGATTATATTCTAATATTGCCCGGTATTGATGTAATTGTAAAGCCCTGAAGCGTAAATTTTCAAAGTACCAATTATGATATAATATTTTGTATTTACTTTTGGTGTACTTCGTTTTTATTTTATCAAATAATTTTTTGGCTTCAGTATGCCCGCTTTCAGCTTTTTTTTTCAGCTTAAGGAAATCAATATAATTATCAATTTCTTTATAGAAAACGGCTTTCATATTTGCGAAAGTTTAAGACCACACGAAACCATTTGAGCGTTAAAATCTTCAATAAATTCCTGCTTTTCCTGAGCTGATGAGTTTGCAACATCTTGTTTGTCTTTGTGATGTTTTTCGCAAAAGTCCAAAATATCTTCAAAGTAATTATGTCCGGTTACTTCAATAATGTGCGTGCCTGGGTTGCTATTAATTTCGATTAAATAATTGTTGTCTTGATGTTCGATAATATCAACACCGGCAAAGTTTAACCCTGGTATTGAAGCAACGGCATCAACACAAATTTTTTCTACTTCTTTACTTGCTGTTATTTTTTTCGCCGTGCCTTCTAAACTGACATTTGCCCTGATGTCATTTTTCGGGGCCTGTCGCTCCATCGAGCAGACCACTTTATCACCCACCACAATATGACGCTGGTCCTTCCCGCCGTTGTTAAGATATTCCTGCAGTATAAATTTCACACCTTTTTTATAATACGATTCCAATGTTAAATTGGTTTGTAGCGGGGATTCCAATAAAATGATATTTGCACCTTTTGAGCCGCTAATTTCCTTCAAGATAACGCTTAAGCCCCCAAGCTTTTCAATCATAAATGCAATGTTTTTAGGTTGTACTGCATACCATTGTTTAGGCACTTTGATTTTATTAGCAGAGCATATTTGAGCCGTTTTAATCTTATTAGCACATGTATTGATGGCCCAGGCACTTTGCAAGCTCCATTTGTGCATATTGACTTGTAATTGAATCAAAACCTGGCAGGCATAATCTCTGTTAGTTCCTATCCTGGTTATCACACAGTCCCAGTTTTTCGCCTTCAGCTTTTCATTTTCATTGTGATAGAGTGCATCCCAGCCTTTAGGATTATCACTTAAATAAATATTGAAGTCCACGGGGTCGAATACTTCAATATAATGTTTTCTTTTTTCTGCAGTTTCGACCAATTTCTTTTGGCTACTGCCGGACAATACAAGTATATTCATTTTAATAAGTTTTAATAATTTCGACAAACTTACTTACTGAAATTGTCATTTGAAAGGACAAAAAAATTATCCGTTTGTAAACGGATAATTTCAACATATAACATAAAAAAAAAAACGTCATGACGAAAACCTGACAGGGCGGTGCAGGGTCATTTGAGTAAAATTGATACTATTTTATTGTTTTCGCACTCAATGAAAATACATATTCAATTGAAAATTAAAGAAGTACAAAAAAATATACTTAATAAAAATGGGAAAAGTATGTTTTTTTTGAAGTATAATGACATTGAATAACAGGAATGACAATGAATACAACTACTTTGTTTATATAAAAAGTTAATTTTTGAAAGTTATAACCAAAATAATATTTAATGTTACCCTTTATGTTACCCTAAAATAAAAAAAGGTTTTAGAAAACTCTAAAACCCTTTATTTTGTAAGTCGGGGCGAGAAGACTCGAACTTCCGACCCCTTGCACCCCATGCAAGTACGCTAGCCAACTGCGCCACGCCCCGAAATTTTTGCAAATATATAATTTTTTCACAATACTTTGCAATCACTCAAAATATTTAACGACAAAATGACAGTTGCTATTGAATTTATACTTATGGTACACTTTTCGTAAGGTATCAGCGTTAATTACTTTTGTAGATATTATACAATTATTAAATATGCAAGAATAACTATTTTCGATATTTTTGCATTTATTACAGCACTGATATAAAGATGAGAACAAATACTACAAAACTATTTTTTACTACTTTTCTCTTTTTTGCTTTGCTTGAGCTGTCTTTTTCTCAAAAATATACTATCAGTGGATATGTTAAAGATGCAACAACCGGCGAATTCCTCATTGGCTCCAATGTTTACATAAAAGAGCTTATGAAAGGTACCTCAGCAAACACATACGGATTTTATTCCATTACCATTGAAAAGGGAGAATATAATCTTGTGTGTTCTTTTGTCGGTTATAAAGACTTTGAAGAAAAAACAACCTTAGATAAAAATATAAAGCTGAACATCAGCCTCGAGCCTCGCGTAATCACCACTCAGGAAGTTGTAATTTCCAGTGAGCGGGAAGATAAAAATATACAAAGCTCTGAAGTCGGTCGTGTTGATATTCCTATCGAGACCATCAAACGCCTGCCTGCTTTTTTCGGAGAAGTTGATATTATTAAAAGCATACAACTAACACCCGGTGTGCAGTCGGCCGGAGAAGGAAATACAGGCTTCTATGTCAGGGGGGGAGGGCCCGACCAAAACCTGATTTTACTTGATGAGGCAGTAGTATATAACGCTTCGCATCTTCTTGGCTTCTTTTCTGTGTTCAATGCCGACGCCATTAAAAATGTTGAGCTTATTAAAGCAGGAATGCCTGCAAACTATGGAGGCCGACTCGCTTCTGTTCTTGATATTTCGATGAAAGAAGGAAACAACAAAAAATTTGAATTCGACGGGGGCATTGGGCTTATATCTTCAAGGCTTACCATACAAGGACCTATAAAAAAAGAAAAGTGTTCTTTTATCGTATCGGGCAGAAGAACTTACCTTGACCTGATCATGCGTCCCTTTGTAAAAAAAGATTCCCCTTTCAAAAAAGGTGGTTATTATTTTTACGACATCAATGCAAAAATTAATTACTATTTCTCCGATAAAGACAGGTTATTTTTAAGTGGCTATTTTGGTAAAGATGTCTTTAAACTTAAAGGCAATAGTTCTTTCTCAAATCAGATTGACTGGGGCAATGCCACTGCTTCTCTGCGATGGAACCATCTATTTAATGATAAATTATTCCTTAACACTACACTTATATTCAGTGATTATAAATTTAATCTCGGTGCCGAACAGAATGTTTACGAAATGAAACTTCATTCAGGCATTACAGATTACAGCGCCAAGCTCGATTTTTCTTACCTACCATCCATACGCCATAATATCAAATTCGGAGCTTTATATATCTACCATATTCTTATGCCCAACAGCGCCTTTGCACGCTCCGATACAACCGAATTTGACCTCGGCGGAACTGTAAAACTCCATTCTCATGAACTTGCAGCATACATCACTGATGACTTCGATGTTACCGAAAAAATAAAAATAAGCGGCGGGTTACGTTACTCCATGTTTTTCCATGTAGGGCCTTTTGACCGTTATACTGTTGATGATGTAGGTAAAATATCTGACACAACTACTTTCAAACCCGGAGAGTTGATAAAAACTTATTGGGGACTGGAACCAAGAATTTCTGTTAAATTCGGAATCAACTCAAAACAATCCATCAAAGCATCATTTACAATGAATTATCAATACATCCACATGGCTTCCTATACCTCAGTATCTTTGCCAACTGACATCTGGGTACCAAGCACATCAATTGTCAAACCACAGATAGGGTATCAGTATTCTTTGGGTTATTTCAGGAATTTCTATAAAAACATGTGGGAAACCTCCCTTGAGTTGTATTATAAGGATATGCGAAACCAGATTGAATTTAAAGAAGGTTCATCTGCAACAGACAATCTAAAAAATAATACGGATAACAATTTCACCTTTGGCAAAGGTTGGTCATACGGAGGCGAAATATTTGTCAAGAAGAAAGCAGGGAAATTTACAGGGTGGGTAGGATATACTTTATCCTGGACTAAAAGAAAATTCCCTGAAATCAACCACGGGAATACATACCCCGCAAAATATGACAGAAGACATGATGTTTCAATAGTTGTTTCCATTCAACTTGGAAAACGCTGGTCCATTTCTGCCATTTGGGTATATGCAACTGGGAATGCAATGACACTACCGCTGTCAAGGTATTTCCTTTCCGGAAATATTATTAATGAATATAGTGAACGTAATTCTTTCCGTATGCCGGATTATCACCGTCTTGACATCTCTGCTACTCTCCAAGGCAAAGACAAACCTGGAAAAAGATTTCACTGGTACCTGAACTTTGGTGTTTACAATCTTTACAGTCGTATGAACCCCTATTATATTTATTTTGAAACGACAGGAGATATCACAACATTTAATTTGCAGACAGTTGCCAAGCAAGTTTCGCTTTTCCCCATTATACCATCTTTCACATGGAACTTCAAATTTTAAAGATGTCAAGAAAAATGAAAACAATAAAATACATTTTCTTCAGCATGTCATTGCTTCTGCTTCTCACTTCATGTGAGAAAGAAATAACTCTTGACCTGCCCGTTGTGGAGCCAAAAATTGTCATTGAAGGTTATATTGAAAATGGAATGGCTCCTAGCGTAATAATTACCAAATCTGCACCCTACTTCGACCCTATTGACATAAACACACTTTTGAATTCGTACGTGAGCAATGCAATCGTTACAGTGAGCGATGGAAATAAAACAGAGCAACTTTCCCTTGATACTGTATCCACTTACCCTTTTTACATGTATGTTAGAAAAAGTGTTTACCGTACAAAACATATCATTGGAGAAGTAGGCAAGCGATATGACTTAAGGGTAGAGGTTGATGGAAATGTTTACACTTCCAGTACTACTATATCGCCTTTGGTTGCTTTTGATTCATTATGGTATATTCTTGGACCGGAAAATGACACCATTGGCGACCTTTTTGCTCTAGGTACTGACAAGGGTAATGAATATAATTATTACAGGGTTTTTACAAAAATAATTGGCAAGGATTTTACCTTTGTGCCAATTTTCGGCTCGGTATGGGATGATAAATTTTTTAACGGGGAAACATTTACAGTTCAGTTGTACCATGGCTTTGCAAGTAATATTATGAACCCTGATGAGGATTGGACCATGGGATATAAAAAAGGCGATACCGTTATAGTTAAATTAAGTACTATGGACTACGATAGTTATAAATTTTGGTCTGCCGCCGAATCGGAAATATTATATGGTGCAAACCCTTTCACGAATACCACTTCTGTCCCCACAAATATTCAGGGTGGCGCCATTGGTTGCTGGACTGGAATGGGTTCTTCCTATGCAACAATAATCTGTAATTAAACATTATAACTATGACAACAGAAACCGAAAAAGCTAAAGTGCTCATTATTGGCTCAGGCCCTGCTGGTTATACCGCAGCAATTTATACAGCCCGCGCCGATTTAAAACCTGTTTTATATCAGGGTCTGCAACCCGGCGGTCAGCTTACCATTACTACGGAAGTTGAAAATTTCCCCGGCTATCCCGATGGAGTGGATGGCACTCAAATGATGGATGATTTGCGTAAACAGGCTGAACGTTTTGGTGCTGATATCCGCTGGGGTGTTGTCAGTAGTGTTGACTTCTCTCAAAAACCTTTTCATATTATGGTTGATGAAACAAAGACTATCCTGGCCGATGCTGTCATTATAGCTACAGGCGCCTGCGCCCGCTGGCTTGGTATTGATTCGGAACAACGAATGAGAGGCTTCGGGGTGTCGGCATGCGCCACCTGCGATGGATTTTTCTACAGAGGGAAAGATGTGGCAATTGTCGGTGGTGGTGACTCAGCAGCAGAAGAAGCCACTTATCTGGCAAAACTTTGCAAAAAAGTTTATCTTATCCATCGCCGCTACGAAATGAGAGCCTCTAAAGCTATGCAACACAAAGTAATGAATACTCCAAATATCGAAAAATGTTTTGGCTATGTTCCTGTTGAAATCACCGGAGAGAAAAATGTTGATGGTGTAATAATTAAAAATGTGGAAACAAACGAGACAAAAAAACTGGAGGTGCAGGGATTCTTTGTCGCAATAGGCCATACTCCCAATTCGGAAATATTTAAAGGCCAACTCGACATGGACGAAGCAGGATATATTAAAACCATTCCCGGGACAACACAAACCAGCATCCCCGGTGTGTTTGCAGCCGGAGATGTACAGGACCATGTTTACAGGCAAGCTACTACAGCAGCAGGAACAGGATGCATGGCAGCTATTGAAGCAGAAAGGTATTTGTCCTCAAACTAACAATTTATTTAAGGAAATATTCATTCCCGAATTTATAGTGCTTTTTCTTTAACCGGACTTTTTTTAAAAATTTTGTGATAAAACTCAATGTCACATAATCAGATTATTTTCGTATAAATTTTCCGTATGTTACTTTAAGAAAATAAATATTAATGAATTTAACTTCAGAAAAACAGGCAGGCAGATTAAACTACGTCTTTAAAACGCTGCTTTTTGCCGGAACAATAATACTCATTGCCCTCTTGTTTCCTAAGGATTTCAAATTCAAGTACAATTTTACACTGGGGAAGCCATGGATGTATGATGACCTGTTTGCCCCTTTTGGTTTTTCAATTAATAAACCACAAAATGAAATTGACCAAGAGGTTAATAAGATTATTAAAAGTACTCCCCCATATTTCATTGTTGACCAAACTATCGATAAATCAAATAGAAATGAAATCATTTCACGGTTTCAAAGCAATGCAGAATTCAGGTCTGAACATGACAGGCAACGCCACATGAAAATTTGCCTGATGATATTTGACAGCATTTATAATAAAGGAATTATCGGATATAACGATGTGCTTAAAAATAAAAGCCAGGACTATACCATTTATGTTATAAGAAATAACATTGCAGAAGAGAAAATGGCAAACAATTTTTATTCACTCCGACAAGCTTATGAATACACAGAATACAAGCTTGGAGAATATAAAAATATAAACAAAGAAATACTCGATAAGATTTTAAATGAAGCATTGACTCCAAACATTATTTACAGTTTTGAATATACATATAAACAACAGCTGGCAGCTATCAGGAAGATATCTACTACACGAGGCTATCTCCAGAAAAATCAAAAAATTGTTTATAAAGGAGAACTGGTTAATTCTGAAAAGTATGAAATATTGCAATCGCTGAGAAAGCAATATGAAGAAAGTAAGGGAACAAATTTTAACTATTATATTATTCTTTCAGGTCAGTTGATACTAATAACTCTGGCTATTATCATGCTGGTGTTTTTCCTGATAAAATTCCGGGCTGATATTATTGCTGACAACAAAAAAACATCACTTATTTTAAGCATTATTCTTTTTATGTCACTCGGCGCAGGTGTGATGATTCGTTTTTACGGATATGAATATATATACGTACTTCCCTTGTGTATTGTGCCTCTGATGATACGGACTTTTTTCGACACACGCCTTGCCCTATTCGTCCATCTTGTCAGTATCATCATTATAGGGTTTCTTGCACCAAACGGTTTTGAATTTATTTTTTTGCAGCTTGTTGCAGGAATTGTCACCATCATCAGTATTGTACGCCTTGAAAAGCGCTCACAGTTTTTTATCACATCATTATACATCTTTGGCACATATTCACTGATATATACAGGTATGACTATGATGCAAAGCGGCGGTTTCAATGAATTTATGCCGGAAAACCTGTTGCATTTTGCTGTTAATTCTGTGCTAACCCTTCTGGCATATCCATTGATAGTTATCTATGAAAAAATATTCGGTCATGTCACAAATGTTTCCCTTCTTGAATATTCTAATCCTAATAACAAACTTTTACGTGAGTTATCATTGAAAGCTCCGGGAACCTTTCAACATTCTTTACAAGTAGCGAATCTTGCCGAAGAAGCTGCACACCGCATCAATGCAAACGCATTACTTGTAAGGGCTGGTGCGATGTTCCACGACATAGGCAAAATTGAAAAACCTTTGTATTTCATCGAAAATCAATTGTACGATATAAACCCTCACTCCGCATTAAGTATAAAAGAAAGCGCAGAGATAATTACCGGACATGTTGAAAAAGGAGTGGAACTTGCGCGTAAGTTTAATATTCCTCAACAGATAATTGACTTCATTCGGACACACCATGGAAACAGGCGAACAGAGTACTTCTATTCTTTATACAAAAAGCAGCAAAATGTTGTTTTACCGGAAGAAATTTTTTATTACAAAGGCCCTACACCTTTTTCTAAAGAAACATCAATACTGATGATGGCCGATTCTGTTGAAGCAGCTACACGTAGTTTGAAAAAGCCAGAGAAGAAAAAAATTGACGAGCTTGTTGATAATATTATTGATGGATTGATTGAACAAAAGCAGTTTAAAAATGCGAATATTACCATGAGGGACATATCTCGTATAAAAACTGTTTTAAAAAACAAGCTGGTCAGTATGCACCATGTCCGGATTGAATATCCAAATTGATACTTCTAAGATAATCTTTACTTTCGGGGCCTTTATTAAACAATAAATCTACGATGCTCAGGTTGGGTATGAACCCACATTTATACGTAAACACCTGAGAATATTCTTTAAAATGCATAGCCGTTTTTTCCCTTGGGTTGATAGCATATCGCATATCCGTTTCTTGAGGGTAGTCCTTTTTATAAGTTGATGTCTCTATTGTACAAACATATAATTTCAGAAGACGAAAACATTCCTGCATAAGCTCATTGTTAAAATCAAGAAGCCAACGGAACTTTGTAGTGTAATATTTTTCAAAGTAATCCTGATAATAAAGAAAAAATGGGGATTTGTTGTAAGCAGATTCTATGGCTCTCCAATGCATTTTTTGCCAGGGCATAGTATATGAGATTTTAACATCCTTCAAGGGAAGTCTGTTTTTTCGGCAGTGCTCCAGTGTAATTATCAGGTCAAGTTTGCCATTGGCAGAATAGATACAACAGCGGTTTCTGTAGGTTTGTTTTACAAAATTCTCACAGGCTTCGATATATATTTTATCGAACCGTGAGGCATAAATAAAAAACTCTATGGGGGGCAGATATGCTGAAGAAAATATCAAAACAAATTTTTTACAAAATTGTGAAAATTAGTTTGAACGAAGCAATTTCTCATAAAAAAGTTACGTTTTAATTACATAATTTATAAAATGCTAAAAACCTGAAATTTTTCGCCTATGACTTAAAAATTACACCAACCCAAAAAGCCATTAGCCATGAAAAAAATATTTTATGCAATTTTCAGCGTTATCATCTTCGGCGCAATTGCTCAGGCAAAAACTGTTTCATATACATTATCCGAAGCAATACAAAAAAAATTGGTTAAAGCTGTCTTTAAAGGGCGTGGATTTACTTCCAATGCAGGAAGCTCGCACTATGGAAAGTGCATTTCACTCAGTTTAAAAAACCTCACTTCTCAGCGGTTGGAAATTAATTTAGAAACAGGCAGGGAATTAAGAAGTTTTAACGACAGCGTACAAGATATGATTATTTCTCAAAGTGAAGTTTTTGCGCTTGGACCTAATGGCAGCAGCGATTACACCATCAATGCATTCTGCACCGAGAAACACGAAACTTCCCCAAAAGAAAGCAGCATTTACCAAATGGGAAGAATGACTTCGGGATACCTCTACGAGCTAGTACTTCTTATAGAAACACTTGGCTGCCAGGACAATATGGGACAAAAGGCAGTTTGGGTTCTCACTGACAGTATTTCTTCAGATGAAATCTCGGGAGGCGACGTAGCTAAAGCAAAAAAGCTGAAAGATTTTGTTGACTTTGCATTAAAAAAAATCAAAGGTGGAAAAATGGACGGATACATCTATGATTATTCATTCCCCGAAAAAACCGCCGAAGGTTTTAAAGTCAGCGGTGAAATAAACTGGACAATGCCTTATAATGCAAATGTTTCTCTGGCTATTTATGATAACAAAGGCAAAAAGGTGGCTGACATTTTCACAAACATCTTGTATAAATCAGGCTTCCAGTCTTACGAATATGAGATAGCAAATACTTTTTTCAGGGAAGGCGAGTTATACTGGCTCCGTGTGGAAGGTTGCGGCCAGCGCCTTAAAGAGCTAGCTGTTAAGATGGAGTAACATTATAAGCTATCAACGAATTCGGTATCAATTTGGCACGTCCCCATTTTATATCGCCAAATAGTCGTAAGTTTGCCTTGTTTATGAAAGATGAAAAAGATACACTAATTTTCGGGCTAAGGCCGGTCATTGAAGCAATAAACGCTGGTAAGGAAATTGACAAAATACTTATACAGAACGGACTGCATTCAGAGCTTTTTGGGGAGTTAAAAAAACTTCTTGCTGGGAAATCCATACCATACCAGTATGTTCCTACCGAGAAACTTAAACGCACAACCACAAAAAACCATCAGGGTGTCATTGCATACGTTTCAAACATAAGTTATTCCGACATTGAAAAAATTATTCCTTTTATTTTTGAGCAGGGAAAAAACCCATTAGTACTTATCCTTGACCGCATCACAGATGTCCGTAATTTCGGTGCTATAGCACGTACGGCAGCTTGTGCAGGAGTTGACGCGATTGTTATCCCCTATTACAATAGTGTCAGAGTCAGCGCCGATGCTATAAAAAGTTCAGCAGGAGCTTTGCATCAAATTCCTGTTTGCCGCAGTAAAAGCATGCTACAAACTGTTGAATTCCTGAAATCATCCGGTCTCAGTATTATCTGTTGCACTGAAAAAGCCAAAACGGAATATTATAATTCGGATATGTCATTACCGGCTGCTATTATTATGGGCTCGGAGGAAGACGGTATTTCAGATATAATATTGAAGTCAACCGACCAGCAAATCAGCATACCTATGCGGGGCGCCATAGCTTCGCTTAATGTTTCGGTAGCAGCGGGTATTATACTTTTTGAAGCGGCCAGGCAACGAAAAAACTCTTAAAATTCTACTTTATCGATTTTCTGCGGACGGGTTTTTACATAAGTATAAGCGATTACAGAGCAAAGTATAATTGCAGCACCGATATAAAATTCAGGTGTCATCTTTTCCGACTCTCCAAAAATAAAATATGCCGCAAGGATGCCATACACAGGCTCAAGATTGATAGCCAGTACCACCTGGTATGCTGATAGTTTCTGCATGACTCTTATTGTAGCCGAAAAAGCAAATGCCGTACATACAGTGCCAAGAATAATAATAAACAACACATCATAGGCAGAAACATCAAAATGTAATGACTTGACATCATTAAATGCAAATAGATAAACACTCACGGCAAGCAAACCTCCGAGCATTTCATAGAAGCTGGTAACATCCGGCCTGTATTTCAAAGATATCTGTTTGTTAATAACACTGAATATGCTTGCAAGAAGCGCCGCCAGCAGAGAAAAAATAATTCCCGTCACATAACGCGTTTCGAAGCGAAAGATGATGTAAATGCCAAGAATAATAATCAGCCCAATAAGCACTTCAAAAAGTGATATTTTTCTTTTTTGTACAAGAGGTTCAATAAAACTTGTAAATAAAGTGGTAACAGATAAACATCCCAGTGTAACCGACACATTTGACACTTTTATGGCATGGAAAAAACATATCCAGTGCACGGCAATAATAATTCCGATAAACATAAGTATACCCACAGCTTTAATTGGAAGGCGGAGCTTCTGCTTCGTAAAGGCAATTATAAGCAGCAGTGAAAGCACAGCTATCAACATTCTCGACCAAACAAGTTCATAAGCAGGCAAAGAAATGAGTTTACCCAGAATTGCTGTAAATCCGAGTATAACTACAATAAAGTGTAATAATATATTATGCTTCAGTGATTCTTTTCCCATAGGTGTGAAATCTGTCAAAATTAAAGATATTTTTCAGACAGCAATTGAACAAAAACATTGTAAATTTACAGCTGGAGATTGAAATATCCGTATGATAGAGAACCTTAAAGAAAATATTAAAAACCTGCCTTTTTTCTTTGTTGTTGGCCGCGCCCGTTCGGGCACTACCCTACTTAGGTATTTGCTCGAAGCGCATCCAAATATAATTTTTCCGCAGGAGGCCGACTTTATCATCACGCTGGCTAACAAGTATCAAAAAAAAACTGTTTGGGAAGAAAAACACCTGATGGAATTTTATAATGATGTTATTCATTACCCCAAGTTTCAGTTTTGGCATATTGATGAAGAATATTTACAAAAAACACTTCTTAAATTTAAGGGTAACAGCACTTATGCTGATATATGCAAAGCAGTTTATTATTGTTTTATCTCAAATAACCCTAAAGAAAACATTTTATGGCTTGGAGATAAAAATCCCGTTTATTCGCTGCACTTAAAAAAACTCCTCATACTTTTTCCTGATTCAAAGTTCATACACCTGTGCCGTGATGTCCGTGACAACGTGGTTTCTATGAGAAAAACAAGGTTTGAGCGCAGCTTCTTCCCTACCCTTGCTTACCGTTGGGGTTATTATGTCAGAAAAATTTCCAGAATGCAGAAAAAATTTCCAGAAAAATTTTTCCATTTGCGCTATGAAGACCTGGTTGCTGATACAGAAAACAAACTCAAAGAAATATGCACTTTTCTTCAGATTCCATACAGTAACAAAATGCCCGGATATTATGAAAATTTAAGAGAAAGTATTCAATCATATCCAAAGGAATTGCTGGAAAAATACCATGTAAGCCTTCTGGAGCCATTAAATACCAAGCAGGTTGATAAATGGAAAAATGTACTGACAAAAAAACAGATACAGATTATTGAACAATGTGCCGGAAAGTCAATAGAGAAAATGGGCTATAATAAAGAAAACTGCAAGATGCCATTTTACTTATATTTATATTGTCTGCCGGGTTTGCTATACGGTTGGATGCAGTTTCCTGTTATCAGGTTCATCAACCTTTTTCCTTTCACGATGAAAACAAGGATGGTGAATTTTGTTGCAGCGATATTTAAACAGGAATTGAATAAGTTCAGAAAAAAACCTTTATGAAGTTTATTAAGGTGCAAATATTATCTTTTTAACAAGCACAACATTTTGTTGTTTATCCCTAAGTTGCAAAAAATACAAGCCCCTGCTGCAAACACCCGAAATATTAATAATCATCTCTTTTGACCTAATACTTTTACGATAAACTTCCCTGCCTAACTGATTAAAAATTTTTATATCTCCATTATCAAACTCAGAATCGTTTTCAAAATCAATATTAATAACTCCATTTCCGGGATTAGGCCAAACATTCACATCAGGGTGTTTTGATTCATATTCATCATTCCCTGACCAATACTGCCTGTTCAGGCTGTCCACAGCATCTTTGCAGTTTCCCGTTTCATAAAAATCCACCGCAATAAAATTCGGAAATTTGTTTTTCTCAATCATACATGCTGTAAGCCGGTTGATCAGATAAGGGCTCGCGTTTACAATAGCTGCTTCATCAGGCATTCCCGTACCCGTGATCGAATTCGTAATGAAATGATTTAAGATAAACAATTCATTAATAGAATCCCCCCTGTTAAAATCACAACTAAACTGAGAGGAATCAGAAAAGGAAAAATCTGTTTCAACGGCATGTTCCCAAATATAATGATACCAGTCCTGGCCGGGTATAGCGTTATCGGCTTCACTGAAAATCACAAGCCTTTTACCCATGTTTATCATTTCCTGTAATGTCGGCCATTCAGTTAATGCATCTTTTACAAATAGAAAATTCATAAGCCCTGTTTCGGTAAGAGCAGTTTCAATAAGCCCGGAGGTTGTATGGCACTCAAAAATAATGGTAACAATTTCATTAGGATTATTATCAAGAAAACTTTTTATCTCAACAAGATTGTATGTAAGCGGCTTTGAACCAAGATATGAAAAACCATGATAAACCGTTGCCACACCATCCTTATTGTAAACATCAATCATAAACGCCCTAACTCCATCATTGAGCTGCTGTGTTATGGTGTTGTTCTGATTGGGGAGCATAAAACCATCGGCACTATTGTTAAAAGCATTATGTGTGGTAAGGTAAGCTACATCATCATATTTACGACCGCACAGGAAAGAAAAACCGTTGCACTGTGATGCGCAATCAGTAATCACAGAAAAAACAATACAATTACTGCAAAAAAATTATTCGACATACGATTACTGTACTACTAGTTGCTAATTGCCGGCGCTTTGCAAATATATGATCTGTCTTCAACCTGATCGACGAAAAACTTTGCCAGGTCGTTGCGGGAAACCATCAGGTTGATTTTATCTCTACCATAATAACCAATATGTTTTATTCCTTTTGCAGAGCCATGAGTCAGTAAAGTAAGGCGTATCAATGTCCAGTCGAGGCGTGAACTTTTTATGACACTGCCCATGCGCCTGATTTCATGATAGGCTCCTGGGATTATTTTTTTTACCATGGCTACCACCATTCTGAATTTAAAAACAGGCCGGTCATTTTCATCATCGACGCTGGCCGTTCCCATAGCAACAAGCCTTTTGACATTGTACTTTTTCATGGCATTCACGATGCTCTGTGTCCCCTCGCTCAACTCGGTAGTTTTTACGTTTGTGCTGGGGCCCAATATGCTCACAACAGCATCCGCAACCTTCACCGCTTCTTCTATTGCAGAAATATTGAGCAATGTTCCTTTGACCATGCGGAGTTTATCATCCTGAAACTTTATTTTTGATGGATTGCGGGCAAAGGCAGTAACCTCATAGCCTTTTGAAAGCGCATACTTTACTATAAGCTGCCCTGACGGGCCTGTTGAGCCAAAGACTGTTATTTTCATGGTATTATTTAATATATTTTATCTCAACGGAGCGGCTTAATTTTTCCGGAGGTAGTAATTTAATCATATTTTCAATATGCTCCGACACCCCATTATTTTTATCATGGGGTTCAAAAACAAGTTTGATTTTTTCGCTCTCAGGAAAATGTGATAAAGACTTTTTAAGCTTTTCATAACTACCTGCAAAAAATTCTCTGGTCATTTCCATTTTGATATAATCACAATCCGGCAAATCCTCAGTAGTTATGTAGCCTAAGCTTTTGTTATAAGATATAGCTTTTTTATTGTCTTTTCTGACTTTAATAAAAGCGCTATGCCAGTCAAGAAAAAGGTATGCAGCTTCAAACATCAGCATCGACGCTAGAAACGGCAGGGCAGAATTCAAATACCTCTTATCCCAAATAAACAGGCCACTTTCAGCAGTTTTCTTTTCCCAGTTGATATTTTTATCATTTACCAGGCCTATTTTTTCGTTTTTGTATTCAATAACAAAATAAAAATTATTGATATTATCAATCTTACGAAACCATTCTTTCTGCATTTCAGGAGTGATGTGTTCCCTGTAATTCATAAATTTCCGGATTCCCGGCGAGTTTCGTTTCTGCCTCACCAGCTCGATATCATCTTCCCTGAGGCGGTTTAATGTTATTCCATACTTGCACAACTTCATAACAATTCGCTTTTTACGGCATAGGCAGGCTTTTTATGTTGTGCTCTGTAAATCCTTACCAGATAACCGCCAATAATTCCAAGACTGAAAACAATCAGCCCTGTGGAAAACAAA
The DNA here is from genome assembly GCA_023228145.1 of Bacteroidales bacterium. Lineage (NCBI taxonomy): Bacteria > Pseudomonadati > Bacteroidota > Bacteroidia > Bacteroidales > Bacteroidales bacterium. The sequence goes on from JALOBU010000005.1 coordinate 124,147, forward strand.
ATGGCGACAATGATGGATGTATATCCATGGGGAACATCAAAAAGTATTTTTCTGATAATATAATATATGCCAAGCAAAAATGACAGGCCTGATATCAGCAACCCGACATACACCATAAGTTTTAATGGTATTGCCGTATAATACATTATCAGATTCCATGTGAGGCGCAACAGCTTAATTCTGGTATATCCAGATTTGCCGGATTTTCGTTTTTTATGTTGAACAGACACATACGAAATATCACCGGTGTACCACATCAACAGTTCATCAATATAAACAAAATCAAGAGTATGTTCCAATATTCGTTTGCCCAGATGCTTTGTAAACATGCGAAATGACGAGCCATCACCCTGTGTGTGATAATGTGATTTGGTGGCGTTTTGTATCATACGAGTTCCTGCATTCCTGAAAAGGTGATAGCTTTTTCTTTCGTAACAGCCATAAATCAGCTCCGACTTTGTTTCCTCATATTTTTGAATCAGTTTGGGGATATCTTCTGGAGCATGCTGCAAATCATCATCAACGGTGATAAAAAAATTTCCTGTAGCATAATGGAGGCCGCAGAAAATGGCATTGTGCTGCCCGAAATTGCGAATCAGGCGTACCGCTTTTATATTCTGACTAAAATCATTCTTTAATTGGGTGACAAGCTGCCAACTATGGTCACTACTGCCGTCATCCACAAAAATCACTTCGAAAGAAGCCCCTATGCCATCAAAACAATTTTTTATTCTTGTAAAAAGCTCTGCAAGAGTAGCTTCACTATTATACACCGGAACAATTACTGAAAATTCGGGCACTTGCTTTGTGATTTTTGTTTTATCAAAAGTAAAAAAAATAATGAAAATGGTAATATCAAAAATCAGATGCTTGCACCCAGAGGAATATTAACTCCTGTGAGCCATCTTGCCGCATCCGACAATAGAAAACAAACAGGCCCGGCAACATCTTCCGGGTCACCGAAACCAAGCGGGTGCAAGTCTTTGAATTTTTTCATGGCTTCTTCGGAAGTATGTTTCAGGGTTTCATCAAACATTGGGGTTTTCACAAAGCCGGGCAGCAGGCAATTCGAACGTATTCCCCTTGGAGACAATTCCAAAGCCAGCACTGCCGAATAACCCTGCAGGGCAGATTTTGAACTTACATAAAGGCTTCCACCAAAATAAGGAAAACGGGTAGCTATAGAAGAAATAAAAACTATGGAAGCATGGTCTGAGATTTTTTTTCCACTCAACATCTGTGATGTAAGCAGCACAGCTGCATTGTAATTAACTTCCATCACTTCATCAATATGCTTTGGCTTTATAAATTTCGCCGGCATCAAAGGAGTAATGCCTGCACAATGCACCAAGCCGTTCACTTCAGGGAGATTTTCCACCAGGTTTTTGATATCGCTTTCATTTGTCAGGTCGGCAATCATGCTTGTATGCCCTTTGCTTTTGAGCATTTTCATGGTTTCTGAGAGGCGTTTGTTATTGCGGCCTGTTATCACGCAACTTCCTCCGCATTCCGAAACTGCAATGGCCGTTTGCCTGCCTATGCCCGAGGAAGCCCCGGTGATTAATACTATTTTGCCTTTTAAATCAAACCTTTTATTCATAAGATTTATTTAAGTTCAATGATATCGGGACAATACACATTTTCGGTTTGCAACATTACAGAGCCCCATGACAAGCCGACACCGAAACCGGAAAACAACAGTGTAAGTTTTTCAGAAGAAAACTGTTTCTGAATCGTCGTATTAATTGTCAATGGTATTGAGGCAGAGCTGGTATTTCCAAACTTATCAAGTGAGTATGGCACCTTTTCCGGCTCCAGTTTCATTTTTTTTCTTATTGAATCATTTATCAGCAGGTTCGCCTGATGAAAAATAAAATAATCAATATCATCCTGCCCACATCCCGAAAAATCAAGTAAAGTCCTGATGTTAGGCACTACTTCACGCAGTGAAAAATTAAACACTTCAAACCCATCGAGTGATACCTGTATCTGGTTTCGTATCACCCCTTTTGCATATCTTTTATAATGAAACATTTCCTTAGTAAGAAAATGCCGCATGCCGCCTCCAGGAATATGAATTGCCTTATGGCCCGAGCCATCGGTCTGCAGGTTAAAATACATAAGCGGGACATCCGCATTATGCTCCAGGGCAACAGCTGCGCCCGCAGAACCAAACAAAGGGTAAGTGGTTTTATCGCGGTAGGAGGCATAAGGATTTACATCGCCAATAAGCAGTAGGGCCTTATTTATGTTGCAGTTTGAAACATAATTTCCCGCAACCGACAAAGCATAGACAAAGCCGGAACAACCCAGGTTGACATCAAAAGCCAAGCAATTCTTCGACAATCCCAGTCTCTCCTGTAAAATGCATGACGTGGCCGGCAGAACATAATCCGGTGTCTGTGAAACAAAAAGCAGCAATCCAATTTCTTCTTTGTCCCATCCAAGGCCTGCGATAATTTTTTCTGCCGATACAAAGCAAAGGTCTGAAGTGGCCATTCCATGAGGAGCCTGACGTTTTTCAACCACACCTGTTTTTTTTATCAGCAACTCACGTTCTTTGTCTCCCAGCCACTTATAATCTTTGTTGGATACAGCGTTTTTCGGCACGCAACAATTCAGGCCGGAAATGTTAACCCGTGGAATGCTGAACAGTGCCATTATTTTTTCATTCTGCTGACAATAATATTGTAAACATCCTGAACCGTTTCGGATTTCATAAAGTCCTCGGCAGTAAGCAGCACATCATAATCGCTATCCACCAATGCAATGATGGTGAGCGCATTCACCGAGTTCCAGTCGAGAACTTTTCGAAAACGGCTTTCGGGTTTCAGGGAGCCGGGTTTTAAATCCTCAAATTCTGCTTCTATCTTTTTTATTAATTCATTAATGTCCATCGCAAGCTGTTTATATTGATAGTAAATATTTCCTGTTGTGTTGTTTTAACGGAGTAAGCAGTCCCGGTATGTTAAGATAAAATAACGTTTGTTCAGACTTCGGCTATGCAAGTCTGACAAACAGACACTTATATCATTAACATCACAACCGGATAAAATTATTTTCAAAGATAATATAAATTATAAATCAATAACAGTTCCTGCCCACGACAGGCCGATGCCGAAACCGCAGCACATGACCTTGCGCCCGCGGCTTATAATGCCTTTGTCCATGGCGTTCTTCAGCGCGATGGGTATGGTGGCGGAAACGGTATTGCCGCAGTTTTCCATATCAATGATGAACTTTACCGAAGGGATTTTCATTTTTTTCCTGATAACTTCCAGCAGTTGGGCATTTGCCTGGTGAAATACAAAAAAATCAATTTCTTCAAGGGAAAGGTTTTCCTTTTCAAGGATTTCCTTAATCATAGCAGGAACAACCCGCACAGCAAACAAAAATATTTTGTTGCTGTTCATTTCCATTTTGCCCCACTTCATGCCACCAGCATCTTTGTATTGTTCAAGCCATTCTTTAGTCATAAATTCACGTGCGCCGGAACGCCTGACAATAAGGTGCCCACTCCCGCTGCCGTCGGTGCCGAAAACGAATTGCCCGATACCTTTTTTTTCTGACGCCGTGATTAAGGTGGTAGCGCCGCCGTCGCCAAAGATTGTTCTAAGTTCCGCATCGTCGGGATGAATAACTTTAGATGGCACATCGGCGGTGAGCAGCAGAATATTTTTAGCCTGCCCGCTTTCTATCAGCCCCTTTGCCACACTCAGCCCGTAAACAAAGCCCGTGCAACCATAAGGAATGTCCAATGTACCGCAGTTTTTTAGCAGACCCAGGCGGTGTTGAAGAATGCAGGATGAAGCAGGTGCTTTGTAGTCGAGTCCCTCGGTGCAGAAAAGTAAAAAATCAATATCCTCTTTTCTGACAGGGTGTTCCTCGAAAAACCTTTCCGCAGCATAAAAAGCCATGTCGGAGCCTATCTCATCCGGAGGCGAAATATGCCTGAACCTGACGCCGGAACTTCTGAAAAACTCATCTTCATTAAGCCCGGGGAATTCATTGCACAAATCCCTGTTGCTAATTATTTTGTCAGGCAAATAATAACTGATAGCTTTTATGTTTGCGTTCACCCGTATATCAATTTATTAAAAAAAAGATTCTATTGCCAGGCGGTATGTATCCAGCCCGAAGCCCGAAATCACTCCTTTGCATACCGGCGACAACAAAGACTGCCTGCGAAACTCTTCCCTGCTAAAAATGTTTGAAATATGCACTTCAACCACCGGCGACTTAATGGAAGCAACAGCATCGGCAATGGCAACGGATGTATGGGTGTAACCTCCGGCATTCAAAATAATTCCATCGTAAGCAAAGCCTACTTCATGAAGTTTGTTAATGATTTCGCCTTCTACATTGTTCTGGTAATACTCAAGGATTATATTCTTGAATTTCTCCTGCAACTCTGCAAAATACGCTTCAAAGCTTTTATCACCATAAATATCTTTTTCACGCACACCCAGCAGGTTCAGGTTAGGGCCGTTTATGATAATTAATTTCATTTGATTTATGTTGCAATTTAAAACGTCTACAAATATAAATTGAGATCTTTTGCTTTAGCAAACTTAGAGATTTTTATGCTTAATACAAAATTTCAGAAATTATAATGGGACTACTTAGGGAGTAAAGGACGTGTGCTGCTGCATGGCTGGGCATCTTTCATGTTACGCTTAAATATCCGGCAGGTGAGTTTTCCTGCTGGAAGCACAAAATTATTGGCAGGTTATTTTATGATTTCATTTCCAAGTATTTCGAATTAACAGTTTCCCAATCAATATCTCCAATTCTCATAGCTATTTTTAATAAATAATCCTTTTCATCATCTGACATTATACCATCAGCCATAACAATACCAAAACAAATTGCAAGAGCCTCAATTTGGTCATCTTTTGAGAGTTTTTTCAAAGTTTCAATAGCATAGAACTCATTTAGCTCACCTGATTTAACTTTTGATAGTCCATCCAATGCAATATATTCTTCGAATGCTTTAGCATACGCTGGATTTTGCATTGCAACTGTTATTTCTTGTTCTGTGAACTCTCCATCTGAGCTACCCACATTATTTGCCAAAAAGACAATGGCTTCGGATTTTGAAATAGACATAATTTTATTTGTTTATTTTCTCCTACTCTTATGGCTTTTCGGTTATGCCCCCCGAAGTTCCTGTCGAGGCAGGCCGTTTTTGTCATGGTGTCTGGGCTCCATGTTCAATTTTGTCGTCATATTGCAATTGATAAGTTTCTTTCCCTGAAGTATGCTGGATTCTCAAGCGCTGGTAATCATATTGATCAAGCACGTCCAGAGCGTATGCATAATCGGAAATTATCCTCAACAATCCAGTACTTTCGCTGTCTGACAGTATCTTCTGATTTAACACCTCTCCAAGTATTTTAACCGATTTTTGAAGCTCTTTAAGCTGTTCATTTTGTTGGGTCAACCTTTTTTCATTTATGGAATAACCTTTTATCAGATAATCCTTTAAAATACGGTTAGCCCATATCCTAAAATCTATTCCTCTTTGTGATTTTACACGGTAACCAACTGAAATAATAACATCAAGATTAAAATATTCGATACTCCTTGTAATTTCTCTCTCCCCTTCAATTTGAACTGTTGCAAAATTTGCAACAGTCGATATCTTTTCCAGTTCTCCATCATTAAATATATTGTGAATATGCCTGGATATTACTGATTTATCGCGCTGAAATAGGTCTGTCATTTGACTTAAACTCAACCAAACAGTTTCACCATCAAGAATAACCGATATTTCGGTATTTCCACCTTCCAGCTTATAAAATACTATTGATGAAGTGTTCATTTAGCCTTTTTTCAAACCATTATAAATCTTTGCAAATATACACAAGCCTGATATAAAACAACAAATTTATAAAAGCTAAATAGTATGCCAGTGTTGCATATGTGAGAGCGTGTTAAAAAATAATTTAGTTGTCTAGAAGAATTAAAGTGAATCTTTTGATTTAAGTTTTCAAAACAGTCAACTCACTTTTTCTTTCATAAATGCCGCCCGCACCGATGGTAATAAGGCAATAAATATTATCAGCAAACCATAAATTACATAAAAGATGTGCGCCAAAACCACAGCTTGAATAAAATATATTTGAACAAGTATCCATATAATTGTTGCAAAAGCTATATAAATACAATAAGACCAGGCCCAATGCATATCTTTAAAGAAATTAAGGATTTCACAAAGCTTACATTGTGGTTTTTTTATTAAAGCATATATCAAAATCCCCGGAGCAATGCCAAGAACAGAGAAAAGGATAAGGCCGGGTATAAAAAAATTCCCGAATGGAGAGGACTCTAACATAGAGACAGGCATTTTCAGCAGTTCTCCATCCGGGGAAATTATCAAGGCTCCGCCACCGAATAAAGCACCTATTGATAGAAATCCCAGTAAAACAATTAGGGTGATAAAAAATACTTTTTTGTACATTGTTGACTTTTAAAGAGTATTTTTTTGTATAACCAAAAAACTTTTGTGCTGCCTTTGTAGTGTTATTTTCACCTTATCATTACCGATCGAAAATCCGTTTTTTAATATATAAACCATTTATAATCCATCAATTTTAATTTTAGTAATTCGTAGCCTTTCTCTCAAAATATGCTTTGGGGTGTTCGCACACAGGGCAGTTTTCAAGAGCCTTTTTGCCTTTGTGCAAATAACCGCACTTGCGGCAAATCCACTCCTGCTCTTCCTCACTCTCAAAAACCGTATTGCCTTCCACATTATACAATAATTTCAAAAAACGGGCTTCATGCTCCGCCTCTACCTTTGCTATCAGCCTGAACATCGTGGCAATCTTTTTAAATCCTTCCTGCTCTGCCGTTTCGGCAAATTCAGGATACAAATCCGTCCATTCTTCGTTCTCGCCGTTGGCCGCAGCAATGAGGTTTTCCTCAGTGGTGCCAATTATACCTCCGGGATAAGTTGCAACTATCTCAACAGGCCCTCCTTCGAGAAAACGGAAAAATATCTTGGCATGCTGCTCCTCCTGCAAAGCGGTGAGGATAAATATCTCCGCTATCTGCTCATAGCTGTCTTTCTTAGCCTGTTTGGCATAAAAAGTATAGCGGTTCCTCGCTTGCGACTCTCCGGCAAAAGCCTTCAGCAGGTTTTTTTCGGTCTGGGTTCCTTTTAGTGTCATTATTTATCAGTTATTGAGTTTTGAGTTTGATTTTTTTATTCCAGTTAGTAATTTAGCCACTAGCCACGAGCCACTGGCCATGAGCCACGAGCCATTAGCCATTGGACATTAGACATTTTTTTACAGAAATTATAATTATCATCCTGTTATTTACAAAACTATTGGCCAATGGCTCTTGGCTCTTGGCTTTTAGCTATCTTATCCGTAAAATTAAGTAACAAAGTTATAAAAAACATTTATAAAAATAGTATCTTTATGCTTAATTATTTACCCGTGAATACCGATAAGAAATATCTTTTTGCAGAGGCTGACAAAAAATCCTTTGACCGGTTTCTGCAGGATAAATTGGCTGATAAATGCAGTATGTTTATACTCATGGACGCCAACACTAAAAAGTTTTGCAAAAGCAAACTCATACATAATTTTCCATTGCTGCAGTCAGCCCAAGAGGTTATTATCAAAAGCGGTGAAACCCACAAAAACCTTGAAGCTTGTAATTTAATCTGGAAAAAACTTATAGAAGCCCATGCCGACAGGCACTCTCTGCTTCTCAACCTCGGCGGCGGAGTTATTACAGATATCGGGGGCTTTGCCGCTTCGGTGTATAAACGAGGCATTACTTTCTGCAACATCCCCACCACTCTGCTGGCCATGACAGATGCTGCCGCAGGAGGAAAGACAGGCATCAATTTTCAGAGTTTGAAAAATGTTGTAGGGAGTTTTAGGACAGCAGAGATAACATACATTGACACCACATTCCTGAAAACTCTTCCCTCAGGCCACATGCGGTCGGGCTTCGCCGAACTGCTGAAGATTGCGCTGGTCGCAGATAAAAAGTTTTGGAAAGAACTTGTAAAGATGAATTTCTATGAGCTGGCAGACAATCCGAAAATAATTCAAAAAGCTCTTGCCTTGAAAGAAGGCATAGTGTCTCAAGACCCTGAAGAAAAAGGGCTGAGAAAATTGTTGAACTTCGGACATACCATAGGCCATTCCATAGAATCGTATTCGCTGTTACATGAAAAAGAATCTTTACTGCACGGCGAAGCTGTTGCCATTGGGATACTCTGCGAAGCATACATCTCATATATCACAGGAATGCTGCCCGAAAAGCAACTGAAGGAAATCGCAAAAACCTTACTCACAATCTTTGGAAAATATAAAGGTAACTTGAAAGAAAAAGAGCTGCTGCGTTTTATAAGGAATGATAAGAAAAGCGTTAATTCAAAGCATAATTTCACATTGTTAAAAAATATCGGTGAAGGTTGCATAGATAATTTTGTGAATAAAAAAATGATATCAGCATCTTTACAATATTATGTACATCTTTAGAAGGGAAAAGGGAATATGATACTCTTACGGAGTCATGTTGTTGGGGGATTATGTTTTGTATAAATATGCGAATCCTACGGATTCATTTTGGATAATGTTATCATGTACGTAGAAAATCAAAAAGAGCATCATAAAACCAAAACCTTTCAGGAAGAATATATTGGCTTTTTAAAAGAATTTGATATAGAGTTCAGCGAGAAATATCTTTTTCAATGGATATAAAAACAAGATTACTATGCTAGCTGCAAAAAATTCCGTCAGCAACAGAAATATAAAAGCAAACGTCAGCCTGCCTGCCTCAAAAAGCATCAGCAACAGGCTGCTTATCATCAAGCATTTATGCAGAGATGGTTTTCATATTCAAAACCTTTCAGATTCTGATGATACCAAAACATTGGAAGCGTGCCTACAGAACATCAGCCATCATGATGTTTTTAATGCTGGCGATGCCGGCACTCCCCTGCGTTTTCTTACAGCGCTTTTTTCCATAACTCCGGGAACAAGAATACTCAAAGGCTCCGAACGTATGCACGAAAGGCCTGTGGGACCATTGGTTGAAGCTTTAAAAAGTCTGGGAGCCAAAATAACATACCTTGAAAAAAAAGGATATCCGCCATTATCCATAACGGGGAAAAACATCAGAGGCGGAAAAATCTCTGTGGATGCAGGCATCAGCAGCCAGTTCATCTCTGCCATATTGCTCATCGCACCTATTCTGCCTGAAGGAATAATAGTTAAGCTTAGAAATAATATTGCTTCTGCATCATATATCAGAATGACTCTTGAACTGATGAAACATTCTGGTATCGAATCAGAATGGAGCAACAATATCATTAAGATAAAGTCACAAAGCTATGTAAATAAAAATTACATTGTTGAACCAGACTGGTCTGCAGCCGCCTTCTGGTATGTGTTTGCAGCACTGGCAGAAGAAGCTGAAATTGAGTTGAGTGGACTGTCAAAAGACTCACTTCAGGGAGATTTATATGCAGCAGAAATATTCGGCAAACTTGGTGTAAAAACCACTTTTTTACCGAACTCTGTCATGTTAACAAAAAAATGTGTTATAACAGATTTGCTGGATATTGATTTTTTTGAAACACCGGATTTATTGCCTGCGGTTTTAACTGCTGCTGCTGCTTTAAAGTTTCCTTTTCACTTTTCAGGGCTTTGCAACCTCTCCATCAAAGAATCAAACCGGGTTGACGCCATGTTAACAGAACTTGGAAAATTTGGGTACCGTTTCAGGTTTGTGAATAATGATGAACTGTTTTTCGAAGATTTTACCGTCACTCCTGAAAAAGAAATCATTTGCGATTCCCACAATGATCACCGTATCGTAATGTCGCTGGCACCGCTCGCACTGACAGGTAAGACGGTAATCATAAAAAACGCTGCCTGTATATCAAAATCATATCCCGGTTATTTTGACGATTTAAAAAGTGTCGGCTTTAGTGTTGATTTTTCAGGAAATGAGTAACTTTGATAGATAAAACTTTTTTTTATGAATATTTACCAGCAAATCTCTGCACTTATCTCACAGAATAAAGAGGCGGTTGTTTGTATTATCACAGAAACCACAGGGTCATCACCCCGCAAGGCAGGCTCCAAAATGCTTGTGCACTCCGACGGAAAAACCACCGGCACTGTCGGTGGCGGCAGTATTGAATACCAGGCAATCGCCGATGCCATGGAAGTACTTAAAACCTGTATCCCCCGCAAAAAAATTTACAAACTCGAAGAAGACCTTGCCATGCACTGCGGCGGCACGGTAGAAATTTATTTTGAGCCAATAAAAAGCAGCAGCGACTTATTCATTTTCGGTGCAGGGCATATAGGAAGGGCTTTGTCCCGTTATGCGGCTGACTTCGGATTTCGCATCACACTTTTCGACCAGCGTGAAGAAATTCTGAAAGAATTTGATTCAGCACCTTACCACTGTGTGTGTGAAGATTTTTATACAGCCATAGAAAAAGCGAAATTCACCGAAAAAACATTCAGTGTGATTGTGACACCCAAGCATGAATACGACGAAAACATTGTAATGATACTGGCAAAAAAACCCTTTGCTTACCTTGGCATGATAGGAAGCAAAAGTAAGGTAGCCGAAGCAAAGAAAAAGATGCTGGAAAAGGGATTTACACAAAAAGAAATTGACCGTATTGATATGCCTATAGGCATAAAATTCAATGCAGAAACACCGGAGGAAATTGCCATCAGTATTATTGCTAAACTTATAGATGTCAAAAACAGCCTAAACAAATAATATGAACAAAGTAAGTTTTGTTCTTGACGACGAAATTAAGGTAATCGACTTCAGCCAAACTCCCTTTTCTCCCACTACCACTGTCCTGAAATACTTACGTTCTCTCACTTCGCATAAAGGAGTTAAGGAAGGCTGCGGAGAAGGAGATTGCGGAGCCTGCACTGTGGTTATAGCAGAACCTGACAACAATAAATTACATTATCGCACTGTTGACAGTTGTCTTATATTTCTTCCTATGATTCATGGCAAACAGCTGATTACGGTTGAAAACCTCTCGGACGGGTATGGCGGGCTTCATCCTGTACAGCAAGCCATGGTAGATGCTTACGCTTCACAATGCGGCTACTGTACTCCCGGTTTTGTGATGTCGCTTTTTGCTTTATACAAAAGCCCAGAAAAAGTAAACAGGGAAAATATTCTTGATGCAATAAGCGGAAACCTTTGCCGCTGCACAGGGTATCAACCTATCATAGAGGCTGCTGAAAAAGTTTGCAGAAAAAGAAAAGATGACATCTTCAGCACAAAAGAAAAACAATCCCTCCGCTTGCTGAAGCAAATCAATAAAACCGAGACTATCTCTTTTATCACCAATAATCAGAAATATTTTAAGCCTTTCTCTCTGAATGAAGCCTTGTTGTTAAAGAGCAAATACCCTGAAGCCATCATCGTCTCAGGCAATACGGATAATGGGCTGCGTGTGAACAAAAAGCACGAGTTGTTGCAGGAAATAATTGACATTTCTGATGTTCAGGAGTTAAAAAATATTACCGAAACAAAAGAAAATCTTTCTGTGGGTGCAGGAGTTACAATGGAACAATTGAAGCAAGCCACAGCATCATGTTTCCCTGCACTGCATAAAATGCTAACTGTTTTCGGTTCCAAACAGATACGAAACATGGCCACTATTGGCGGAAATATAGGTTCAGCCTCACCTATCGGAGACTCCTTGCCGTTGCTAATGGCTTATGATGCTGTCATGGCCGTATGCAATCAAAATGAATCACGTGTTATTAAACTATGTGATTTTATAAAATCATACCGTAAAACAGATCTTCGTAAAGACGAAATTATCTGTTCTGTGGGAATACCTTTTCCGAAAAAAAATCAAATCATCCGTTCCTACAAAATATCCAAACGTAAAGACCTCGACATTTCCACCTGCAGTGCCGGATTCATGCTCGACATAGACCAAAAAAACAGGAAAATAAAAAACATGGTGCTTGCATTCGGAGGTATGGCCGCAACTACAAAAAGAGCAGTTGAAACTGAAGAATTTCTTATCGGGAAAATCTGGAGAAAAGCAATTGTTGAAAAAGCATCAACTATTTTGTACAATGAATTTTCTCCTTTGTCGGATGCCCGTTCCGGGGAAGAGTTTCGCAGGCTTGCCGCACGCAACTTACTTTTTAAGTTTTATAAAGAAACATCCTGATGATATTTTTATGAAACAGGCAAAAGAAAAATATCTACACCACGAAAGCGCCACCCTGCATGTTACAGGCAAAGCCATTTATATCAACGATATGGATGTTAGCGGGCAGACACTTTACGGAAAAGTGGTTTACAGCAGTTGCCCCCATGCAGATATTGTCAGGTGCGATGTGAACAAAGCGAAGCAGGTAAAAGGGGTACAAGCAGTGCTAACTTACAAAAACATCCCGGGTGCAAACCAGATGGGGCCTGTGTTTCATGATGAGCCCTGCCTTGCCGAAAAAAGTGTTACGGCTATTGGACAGGCAATAGCGATCATTGCTGCCGACAACGAAGAAAGTGCACTGGAAGCAGAAAAACTTATTGTGATAAAATACAAGACTTTGAAGCCACTGCCCGACATACAGTCTGCCATGGCTGCAGGAAGCAGGATAGCTCCTACAAGAAAAATGGAACGCGGTTATGTTGAAGAAGCTTTAAAAAAATCAAAACATCAAATTTCCGGAGAACTATATACCGGGGCTCAGGAACATTGGTACCTTGAAACACAAAGCGCCTTATGTGTTCCGGGAGAAGGCAAAGAAATGACTGTCTATGCTTCAAGCCAACATCCTTCCGAAACACAATCCATAGTAGCTGAAGTTCTTGGCATTTCAAAAAAAGAGGTTACCTGTGAAGTGAAACGCATGGGCGGTGCTTTTGGGGGAAAAGAAACACAAGCAAACCATGTAGCCGCCTGGGCAGCCTTGCTTGCCAACTCAACCCGCAAACCGGTCATGATACATTTGTTTCGTGATGACGACCAGAAAATTACCGGCAAGAGGCATCCTTTCTTTTCAACTTATAAAATAGGTTTTGATGATGAAGGTAAGATAATGGCCTACGATGTTGACCTAAACGCCGATGCAGGGCATGCTGCCGACCTGAGTATGGCCATATTGGAACGCGCCATGCTGCATGCCGAAAATGCTTATTACATTCCTAATGTCAGAATAACAGCAACTGCCTGGCGTACCAATCATTTTTCGAATACTGCTTTTAGGGGTTTTGGCGGACCACAGGGCATGGCAGTTATAGAGCATGCTGTTGAGCGCATTGCACGCTACCTTAAAAAAGATGCTGCAGAAATACGCTTTATTAATTTTTATACAAAAGAAAAAAATAATATTACTCCTTACCATCAACAGATCGAAAATGTCAGGCTGCAAAAAATATATTTGCAACTCGTCAAAAGTTCTGATTATAAAAAACGAAAACACGAGGTTGATCTTTTTAACAAGAAAAATGAATACATAAAAAAAGGCATCGCCCTGACACCTGTCAAGTTTGGAATTTCATTCACTACTTCATTTCTCAACCAAGCAGGGGCTTTAGTTAATATTTACCGAGACGGCAGTGTGCTGGTCAACCACGGAGGCACGGAAATGGGACAAGGTCTGAACACTAAAATAATTCAGATTGCAGCAGCCGAACTGGGTATTTCTCCAGAATTCATAAAAACCAACGCGACAAATACATCAAAGGTTCCAAACACTTCGGCAACGGCGGCATCCAGCGGTTCTGACCTGAACGGTGCAGCGGTTAAGAATGCCATCGACAAGCTGAAATCACGTTTATCTGTTATAGCTCTGGAAATGCTGAAAACAAAATACCCTAGTAAGAAATTTGTTAAAAACAGGATAATATTTTGCCAAGATAAAGTTTATGATAAAAAATACACAGAACATGCTGTATCATTTCCTAAACTTATTGATGCTGCCTATTTAAAACAAACAAGCCTCAGCGCCACAGGATTTTACAAAACTCCGGATATTTTCTTTGACAGGGATAAAGGAACCGGAAAGCCTTTTCATTATTTTGCCTATGGCATGGCAGTAGCCGAAGTGGAAGTTGACGCACTGACGGGCTCACACAAATTGCTGAGGGTTGACATTTTGCATGATGTTGGTGAAAGCCTGAACAGGCCCATTGACATGGGACAGGTTTGCGGGGCTTTCATACAAGGACTGGGTTGGGTAACCACCGAAGAAATCAAATGGGATGAAAACGGAAAGCTGCTAACTTACTCTCCTGACACCTACAAAATACCAACTGCACAGGACATTCCGGAGATTTTCAATATTGAGCTGCTTGAAAATGCAGCCAACTTTAACACCATCCGAAAAAGCAAGGCTGTCGGAGAACCTCCATTTATGCTGGCTTTTTCGGTATGGATGGCATTACGTTATGCTGTTGCTGCTGTTTGCAACCATAAAATTGACCCAGATTTATCCATCCCGGCGACCAACGAAAAAATATTATTAGCCATTGAGGGTATGCAAAAAACAAAATAAAAATATTATTTCGTTAAAAAAAAACGCCCCACCGAAATCGGCGGGGCGTTTTTTTTTAACATAGCTTTAGTTCTTTAAGCTCTAATGTAAACTACTATAGTTTTATCAGTTTTAAAACCCATAATTTTTCGTCAGCCTGTATCTTTAGGTAATAAACTCCGGCAGGTGCATTTAGTTCCAGCTCCATTTTTTTCAATAAAATAAAATGGCTGTTTTCGACTAACCTTCCTGATATATCAGTTATACTAACAGATACATTATTAAACATTTTTTCAAACTCAATAAAATATTTGTCGGTTAATGGGTTTGGATACACAAAAACCTGAGTATCGCCTGTTATATCGGCAATTCCCACAGAGGAAACTGTATGGCACAAAGATGTGTCAACACATCCGTTAAATGTCAGCTCAACGGCATAACTTCCATTTACTGTCGGAGTGAAACTCTGTTCATCTGCACCGCTAATAACACTGTAGTTATTATTACAGTCAAGCCACTGGTATGCTGCACCGGCCTGATTGGCTGTAAGAAGCACATCGTTTTGTACCACAGATGTATCTATGTGTATCACAGTAAGGTCAATGGTAATGACGCTGTCGCAACCTGCCACATTCTGAATGGTGTCGTGATATATTCCGTCAGTATCATAAATATTGCCTTCGGGTGATAAATAGAATTCGCAAGCCTGTGGTGATATTGAGGTTGATGATGGACTGCTTACAACAACAAGCAATTCGGCACGTTCCCCTTCGCAGTTGTTTAATGTCTGGTTTACATAATACTGAGTGCTTCCCAGTGTGGATGACAAAGGTGTGGGGGGTGTCACAGAACCAACGCCTCCTGACGGCACATCATACCAAAGTAAATCCGCTCCCGTAGCTGACAGTGGAACCGTTGGGTCATCAAGGCAATAATGCACCGGGCTGGTAACTCCGGGCAAAGGAGTTTGGGGGTGAATGACCACAGTCGTAACCGTTGAAGTATCTCTGCATTCGAGGGCGTTATATACCACAACCTGGTAATCTCCGCTGAGTTTGGCATACATCACAGGCTCTGTTTCATCAGCTATCGGTGTACCGTAATAAAGCCATGTATAACTCAAACCTATGGCATTGGTACAGGAAAGTTTCACAGAATCGCCATAACATGCATATTGCGTGCTGCTTTGTATGAGTTCCAGCGGACGTTTTACCAGAGAATCAATATTCGTATGGCTCCATTTCCCGCCCTGGTCCATGGTTCTTACATAAAAATACGCCCAGTTTCCATCAGCCATACAACTTTCATCCACATAAAAAGCCAGGCTGTCAATATTAAATGAAGGCCCTATGTTGAATCCTGTGGCATTATGAAACCCGGGATCCGTGCCAAAAAAGTATTCGACTTTGATTAATATTTGGTTTATTTAAGGAATTAAAAACAAATAGCCATCAAATATATAAATTATAATTCAAAATAGCAAATAAATAATGTACATTATCACAATACGTTTGAACCTGATAAATAAAAATACTACCTTTGCAAGCAGAAAACCAATTACAGTACTATGGAAATGGAATACAACACGCAACGATCTTTACTAAGTATAACTGAATACGGAAGAAATGTCCACAAGATGATTGAATACGCTCTGACATTGGAAGACAGGGAGCAAAGAAACAAAGCTGCTAAAACCATTGTCGCCATTATGGCTTCATTAAATAATCCGCAAAAACAGGATAATGTTGAATTCCGCCAAAAAATATGGGACCACCTTTTCATTATTTCCAACTATCAGCTTGATGTGGACTCGCCTTTCCCAAAGCCGGTGCCCGGGGAGCATGAAAACGAAAAATATGCTTGTTCCTATCCCAATAAATTTATCAGGTACCGCCAGTACGGAAAGAACATTGAAAATATGATTGAAAAAGTTAAAGAATATGATGAAGGCCCTGAGAAAGATGCTTTAATTAAATACGTTGCAAACCACCTGAAAAAACTTTATATAAGCTGGAACCGAGACTCTGTGAGTGATGAAGTGATACTGGAACATTTGTCAATTTTATCGGATGGCCAACTGAAACTGCCCGAAAATGTCCAGCTCGAAAATACACGCGATATTCTTGTCTTTAACAACCGCAGCAAAAAAAGCGGAGGATACGGCGATAATAAAAATAATAAGCACAGGGATAAAAACTGGAAAAGAAAAACCAGCCAATAGTAATTCGATTACTTGCCTGGCTAAGTTTTATTCTTATAATTTACTCTGACGTAGTTTCTTGATACACTACAAGCATTTATTACAATAAGGTGTTTTGCCACATATTAAAACCACACTAAATAACAAGCAGGCAATTTTAACGCGAATTTCAACCGATGAAGGCTTCCTCACTTAAAGAACTTAAAACAGAACTCGAAACGCTCTCTCAAAGACAAATAATTGATGTATGCATGCGCCTGGTAAAATATAAAAAGGAAAATAAAGAACTGCTTACCTACCTGTTATTTCAGGCTGGTGATGAGCAAGCTTACATTAACGAAGTTAAAGAACATATCAATGAACAATTTGAAGGCGTAAATAAAAGTAATTTATACCTGTCAAAAAAAATGTTGCGAAAAATCCTCAGAACATCTAATAAATTTATCAGGTATTCGGGTTCCAAACAAACCGAAGTGGAATTGCGAATCTTTTTCTGCAAGAAACTTAAAAGTTCAGGAATACCTTTGCATACCAACAAAGCATTAGACAATCTTTACCAGCGGCAAATTCAAAAAATAAATACCGCATTAGCTTCCCTTCATGAAGATCTGCAGTATGATTATTCTGTAGAATTAAAAGAGTTGTATTAATAATCTGTTTGCTTAGAAAACAAGTGGTGATAATCTTGTTTCACAAATATGTTTAAACCTGAATAAAACGGCAAAATTGCTTTATAGTATTACAACTTTCCTATAATAAACAGTTATCCCGCTAATTAACTTTACAATATACAAGCCGTTATTTAAGTAACTCAGATCAATACTATTGTGCGTATTTTTAAGACTGTAGGTTTTTACTAGCGAACCCTTCAAATTATACAATTCAAGAGTTGCTTCTTTGAGAGAAGGGTTAAAGTTGAAATTCACCATGCCTTTTGAAGGATTGGGATAAATCTCAAATTCGTCAACAATTATTTCCGGGGGCGGAGGATCGTTATAAAATCGTGCAAGGAAATTACGTTTATAATTATAATAATTATTATTACCACTATCCAAGGTACATAAATAATTGCCAAAATATGTTGAGTCTGAATACCATCCACTCACATATAAGGATTCGTTCACAGATATAAAATCAGTGCTTGCACCTACAGTTTTTTTGCCAATTACTTTTTTCACAACCTCATTTTGTCCATTCAAATCATACTGAACAATAAAGCCATGAGCATAAAATTCAAACAGATGCCCTTCAAAAGCAACAATACTATCCGTATTAAAGAAAATTTTTTTTGCAAAAGTTCCGGTCATCAGAATATGATCGTCTTTAACAAAGAGAGATTTGGGGCGAGAATACTTTGGGCTACCGGCAGAGATAGCCCAAACGGGATAACCGGAGGAATCGTTTTTAATCAGTATAATATCATTACCTTTAGAAATAAATGTTTCATCGCCGACTACTAAAGTATCGGAATAATACCCTGCATAATAAATATTGCAAAAGCGATCAGTCAACAATAATGGTATGTAACAATCAATATAATAATCATAACCAAGAATATTTGCAAAAATTTGTCTATTCCAAATCAGGTCACCATCGGGCGAAAGTTTAATAAAATCATTACCAGAAGTATCAGACCGTTTTATTAACAATAAGTTGTTCAACCTGTCATTTGTCATTTGATAAATATCATTATTAAAGCCTCGTGCCCATTTAAAAGCACCATCCGAATTATACTTTGCCACATAAGAAAATATCCCCATGCTATCAGCTATGATTGTATCCGGAAATATTACATTCCCATTTGGAAATATTGTCCCATAAACATAAAAATTGTTTTCATTATCAATACTCGATAGCCTTGGATGGAAACAACTTTCACTATATACCGGGATCATTGACCAGATATAATCTCCATCTTTAGAATATTTAATAATTAACGGACAATGGCCACCTGTGTGTGAAATAGTGTCACCCTCAATTATCGTATTATAATTAAAACAATTAGTCAGCAAAAGATCGTTATTGTTATCGATTTTCAGGCCCATAACCCAATCACCATCAAGACCACCGATTTGTTTATACCATAGTAGGTTGCCTGAGCTGTCATATTTTATAACAATAATATCCGGGTAAGTTCCATTACTTGTTAATATCACACTGTCAAAAACAATTGTTCCGGAAAAATCTCCAGCTATATAAATATTATCCTCAGAGTCGATTACCTGACATTTTACACCAAAAGGAAGTGTTTTCAACCACTTTAAATCAGGTATCTGAGCCTGCAGGCTATAAGAAAAAACGATTAATAATAAAAGTAAAATTCGTTTCATAATTAATATTTACTACCAAAAGATTTTTTTACTATGTTGATATAATATTCCAAAGCTACAAAAAATATATAACATATTATTATTTTTCTGAGAAAAAATTAGTATTCACAACTAACACAAAATAAGCCTCAAAGAAAAATATTTATTGCAATTTGCCGGAGTTAATAAACACATTTCTCTGATACATGCAAAATACTAACTTTGCAAAAAAACCAAACCGTGACTCCTTCCATACTTCTTATTTGTTTTTTAGGATATACTTTTCTGTTGTTCCTGATTACATTCATCACCGCCCGCCGTGCCAACAATGATGGATTTTATATCGGCAATAAACGCTCACCTTGGTTTGTTGTAGCTTACGGTATGATAGGCGCTTCCATGTCGGGGGTAACATTTATGTCCGTCCCCGGATGGGTGGGCGACAGTCAATGGTCATATTTTATGGTAGTAATTGGCTACCTGTTCGGGTATATCATCATTGCCAATGTGCTGTTGCCGCTATACTACAAGCTAAACCTCACTTCCATTTATTCTTATCTTGAACAGCGTTTCGGGTTCTGGTCGTACAAGACCGGCGCTTTTTATTTTCTTCTTTCGCGTGTGCTGGGCGCTTCGCTGCGCATGTTTCTTATTATCTATGTTTTACAGCGTTTTATTTTTGATGCCTGGGAATTTCCTTTCTGGTTTACGGTAGTAATATTTATCACACTGATCATCTTATATACTTTCAAAGGCGGCATAAAAACCATTATATGGACCGATACCCTGCAAACCACTTTTATGCTGCTGGCGTTGGTGCTTTCCATTGTCATGATATCAAAAGACCTTGATTTCGGTTTTGCAGAACTCGTCAGAAAAATATTTGACAGCGATTACACGAATATGATCGTTTCCGACTGGGCTCCTCGCAACAATTACCTGAAACAGTTTTTCAGTGGCATGTTCATCACTATTGTTATGACAGGCCTTGACCAGGAAATGATGCAAAAAAACCTCAGCTGCCGCAACATCCGCGATGCCAAGAAAAACATGATAAGCTTCAGTTTCATTATGGTGGCCGTGAATTTTATTTTCCTGTTTCTCGGCGCGGCACTATTTACTTACGCCAATGCCAAAGGCATAAATCTCTCTGCGCTTGCAAGCAGTGATGAGATTTTCCCCACCATCACCATTAACTATCTTGGGCCTTTTGCCGGGCTGATATTTTTCATCGGCTTAATCTCTGCAGCCTACCCAAGTGCAGACGGTGCACTTACGGCGCTTACAACCTCATTTTGTATTGATTTTCTTGGCATACAGAAAAGAAACGATTTGTCAGAGAAAAGCAAAACCCGCATGCGTTACATGGTTCATATAGGATTTGCGATAGTAATGCTGGCGGTCGTGCTTGCTTTCCGTTCGTTTTACGACAAAGCGCTTATTGATAAACTTTTTACTATTGCCGGCTATACTTACGGGCCTTTGCTGGGGTTATACGCTTTCGGGCTCTTTACAAAGTTAAAGGTGAAAGATAAATGGGTTCCTGTTGTTGCAATACTTTCGCCAGTTATTTGTTATATCCTCAGTGACAATTCTTTTGCATGGTTTGGTTACAGGTTTGGATTTGAACTGCTGATATTAAACGGCCTTCTGACTTTTGCCGGGCTTGTTATTTTACGGACTAAAAAAGTGTGATACATAAAAAATCACATATTCGCCGGCTTATTGAACAAGGCGAACACCAGTGCCTTGATTTTAAGTTTGAAATTTCGGATGCCCGGAAAATTGCAAGAAGTATTTCCGCTTTTGCAAATTCAAACGGCGGTGTTTTACTTATAGGCGTAAAAGACAACGGGAAAATTGCAGGCGCGCAAAGCGAAGAAGAAATATACATGGCGGAAGCAGCAGCACAGATGTACTGTAAGCCAGTCTAGAACCTGAAAATAAACCATTGGACTGAAGAAGGAAAAACAGTATTGGAAATCATAATACCCAAACTAAGCGATGAAATTTGTTACGCTCAAGATTACGATGGAAAATGGCTTGCCTATGTGAGGGTTGAAGATAAAATTTTTTTGGTTACGCCCGTGCAGCTTCGTGTCTGGAAACGAAAAATCAGAGGGCATCCCACACATATAACTTACACTGAAAAAGAAAAAAAGCTCCTTGATTACCTTACTAACAACCCTCAAATTACCCTGAGAGATTTCTGCCGACTGGCAGGAATAAAGAAACATCTCACCGAAACTATCCTCGTCAATCTGGTCATGCTTGATATCATCGAAATGATATACACCGAGCAGTGCGTTCTTTTTCGGATTAAATGACAGGTTTTGTATCTTTGTACCCGAAATCACCATCATGCCAAATAAAATTCTTTCGATTCCTGTATATTTTACTTTTAAAGCATTTAAAGTACTAATGCTTTGTTTTGCAATACAAGTTTCCGCACAGACCTCAGAGCCTGAAAATACAGGGCTTGTAAAATGGATGGATTTGAAAACCGCTCAGGAATTGAATAAAACACAACCAAAACCCATTATTATTGATGTTTATACCGACTGGTGCGGCTGGTGTAAACACATGATGAAAACAACATTTTCAAACCCCAACATAGCAAATTACATCAACACCTATTTTTATCCTGTTCGTTACAATGCAGAAACTAAAGACACTGTGGAATTTCTCGACAAAAAATACACCAATAAAAATACAGGGAACCGTTCTCCTAACGATTTCAGCATCATGTTACTCGAAGGAAAACTCTCCTATCCGACCATCGTTTTTTATAACAACAACTATAAATTCAAACTTCTTTCCCCCGGCTATATGTCGCCGAAAGATATTGAGCCCCTGCTGGTTTATACAGTGGAATATATTTTTAACACCACACAGGTAAATGATTTCCGAGATTATTATAATAAGGCCTTTTATCCTGACTCAGGATTTGTAAGCAACGACACCATAAAATGGCTGAAATCATTTGAAGAGGCAAGTATTAATAATAAAAAGAAAAAGCGAAAAACAATATTATTTATTAATACCAACTGGTGTAATGGTGGAAAAGTCATGCTGCGCAGTACATTTAATAACAGCAGCGTTACTTCCTACATGAAAGAGAATTTCAACACTGTTTTTTTTGATGCCCAGACACATGACACAATAACGTACAACAATCAGAAATTTGTTAACGCTTATGACAACCAAGGGTTTCATCCACTTTTTCAGCATTTGTTAGGACAACAGATTGTATTGCCCTCCCTGTTGTTTTTCGATGAAGATATGAAATTGCTTTCAAATGTCGGGCAATACCTCACTCCGGAATCACTGGATCCCATATTGCATTATTTTGCAGAGAATCATTATCTCACGAAAAAGTGGGAAGATTACATCAAAGAATTGCAAAATAAATAACTATATTTTATTCAATTTTCTCCAGAGCAAAAAATTCGCATAACGCCACACAAAATCTATTTGCTTACTATTTGACTGCTTGCTAAAAATATCATCCCATTGTTGCAGAATGGCATTGCTGTCAGCAAATTTTTCATTATCCAGCATAGCATGCTCCTGAATAATCTTCTTCAACTCCTGATTGGACTGAACCAGCCATTTTGTCTGCGGTGTTGTGAAACCCAGTTTATCACTTCTGCGGTAAACAGCTTCAGGCAGAAAATCTTTCATTGACTCACGTAAAAGATACTTACTTCTTCCGCAGTGAATTTTATATGCTGAAGGTAACGAAAAAATATATTCAATCAGCCCGGTATCGTCTGAAAAAGGAGTGCGTGACTCAATGGAATATTGCATGGAGCACCTGTCTTCCCATCGAAGCAAATTGCGCAAATACCCGTCTACAAAGTAATCATACAACAAACTATTGAGTTCCAAACGGCTGGTTTCGTGAGAAAGCGACAAGCTTGAAATATTTTCCGCCCACAAATCATGATGAATGTATTTTGATTCTTTGTGAATAGTTTTTAATGCGGCATTTCGGTGCTTTGAAAGAAGAATTTTATTTAAAACAACTTTAGCAGAATGATGCATGAATATTTTAAAATTCAGAGGAGAATTTTTGAGATTAGATAATTCCAACATCAAAGAACCTATATGAAAATTCTTCAATAGTTCAAAATAATATGCGATAAAAAACGGGACATAACCACCAAACAATTCATCGCCGCCCTGCCCATCCAGCAATATAACAATGCCTTGTTCACGGGCAGTTTTCATCACGGTATTTTGTGCAAAGGTGCTTGAATGCATCAAAGGAGAATCCTGAAAATAAATGATATTTTCCAGATCTTCAAAAAGTTTGTCAGCAGTGCAATTTGATACATACCAGCGAAGATTGTTCATTTTAACCACTTCTTCTGCCCAGGGGCTTTCATCAATCTTTTTATCATCTGTTGCAGCAGTAAAAGCCACAAGGTTGCCCATCAGCTGCTGAGGATTATTTTTCACATTTATTTGTTGTGAAACACCAATAATACTGCTGCTATCAATGCCGCCGCTCAGGCAAAACCCAACAGGTACGTCCGAGCGCAGACGTATGTTTACAGCTTCAATAATTTTTTCACGTGTTTGTACAACAGCTTCATCGGCAGAAGGTTTTTTAAAAGTTCCCAATTGCTTATTATAACTCAGAGTATAATACTTTTTTATCTCAAACTGCCATGTATTCAGGTCATAAACAAAATAATGGGATGGCATAAGTTCTTTAATGCCGGAGTACAGGCCTGTATCGCTGTTTTCAATTTTTCCGCAGGCAAGATAATCAAATACTGCGGTAGGGTTTATGCCTTTCTGAAAAGGCAATTTCATCAATGCTTTCTGTTCGGAAGCAAAAGCAAATATCTCATCAGACTTATAATAATAAAAAGGCTTTACTCCAAAACGGTCGCGGCAACCAATAAGATAATTATCACGCATATCATAAATGACAAAGGACCACATGCCGTTGATTTTATCAAGAAAGCGCAAGCCGTAATGTTCATATCCTTTCAACAAAACTTCCACATCGCTTCTGGAAATGAATGATATGCCTTTCTCTTTCATTTCTTCACGCAGTTCGATGTAATTATAAATTTCTCCGTTGCAAATTACCCATATATTTTGAGCATCATTACACATGGGCTGATGTCCGGCGGCTGACAAGTCAATTACCGACAAACGCCTGTGTCCAAGACCAAGGAAGTAATCACCTGTTGCCTCTTCAATTTGCTTTAGGGGAGAATATTTATAAAACGAATTCCATGCATCATAGCTTGTATCTTTCCCTCCAAATATGCCAGCCTGCGAACCTTCAAACAGTACATAACCTTCATCATCTGGGCCTCTGTGCCTTAACGCATAAGTCATATTTTCCAGGTAGGAAGGTACATTCACTTCCGCTGATTTTAATTTGAGCAGTCCTGTGATTCCACACATTTTAAAGGTTATTTGTCATTAGCCTTATCGCTCAGAAGTGGAACAAAACGGAATGTCCCATGCTCGCGTTTCAGTAGCTCGCCGCTTTCGGTTTTGTAAATGCATATCATATTCTGAACACTGCCACTTCCAACAGGAATAACCATGATGCCACCGACTTTCAGCTGTTCAACTAAAGCCTGAGGAATGTCAGGCGCTCCTGCCGTAACAATTATTTTATCAAAAGGAGCAAAAGCGGGAAGCCCTTTATAACCATCACCATAAAACAAGCGGGAATTATAGCCCAGTGCGGCTAAAAAACTCTTTGTCTTTAAATAAAGAGCTTTCTGCCTTTCGATGCTAAATACAACAGCGCCCAGTTCAAGCAGTACGCAAGCCTGATAGCCAGAACCTGTGCCAATTTCAAGTACTTTATCCCGTTTTTTTATGTGAAGCAATTCTGTTTGAAATGCGACGGTATAAGGCTGAGAAATAGTTTGCCCGGAACCTATTGGAAACGGTTTATCTTCATAAGCATGGTTTTGAAAAGTAGAATCAAGAAATAAATGCCGTGGAATATTTTCAATGGCTTTCAGCACATTTTCATCAGCGATTCCTTTTTGACGTATCGTTTCAACAAGTTTTCTTCGTAAGCCCTTGTGTTTATATGTATCAAGCATTTGTTCTAAAAATATCTTTTTCAGTCAGTTACACCCTTCGGTTATCGTATTGAAAGTGTTCATTTCTATTGCGAAATTACAAAATATGCTTGTATAAAAAACGTAATTTTGCAAAAACACTTCCAGCATGTTAAAAATTGGAGTTTTGGGTGCCGGGCACCTTGGAAAAATTCATATCAAATGTATTCAGGAAATAAGTAATGCCGTTTTGTGCGGCTTTTACGACCCCGACCCTGAAGTAATTCAAAAAGTAGTTGATGAATTTGGAGTAAAAGCTTACCCTTCTATTGAAGAACTTGTTGCAGAAGCTGACGTGGTTGACATAGTAACACCCACGATATCACATTTTGAATGTGCTGCCGCCGCCATGAAAAATTCAAAGCATGTTTTTATTGAAAAACCTCTTGTTACTACGCTGGAAGAAGCCAAAGAACTTATTGCCATATCGAACGAAGCCCGCGTAAAAGTTCAGGTAGGCCATGTGGAACGATTCAATCCTGCTTACATTGCCACACATTCATTCATTTTGCAACCCATGTTCATCGAAACACACCGGCTTGCACTTTTCAATCCCCGTGGCACTGATGTTCCGGTAATTCTCGACCTCATGATTCATGATATAGATATTGTTCTGAGCATCGTAAAATCCAATATTAAAAAAATCAGCGCCAGTGGTGTCCCCATCGTAAGCGACACACCGGATATTGCAAACGCCAGGCTTGAGTTCAACAACGGCTGTGTGGCAAACCTCACTGCCAGCAGGATTTCGATGAAAAATATGAGAAAAACACGTATCTTTCAACATGATGCTTACATTTCCATTGATTTTCTGAACAAATATTCTGAAATCATACGCCTGAAAAATATTACCGATGAATCAGAAATCAATCCTCTTGATATGATAGTGGACCTTGGGCCGGGAAAGGGGAAAAAACAAATATTTTTTGAAAAACCGGAAATTAAACCCATGAATGCCATAAAAACCGAGATGGAAACATTCCTCCATTCCATAGAAAATAACACCGAACCTGCGGTTAGCATCATTGACGGATATAAAGCCCTTGACATCGCTTACAAAATCATAGAAAAAATAAATATTCCGGATTAATCTTTTGTTAAGCAATAAACAATAATTTCATTCGTTAAAGCATTTAATAACGGAAAATAATGGGAAAAAAATATCTATTTTTTACTTCCATAAAAATAATACCATACGTCCTTGCATGCGTAATGTTTTGTTATGTTTGTTTTTCATGTAAAAAAACCAACCTGATTCCCGCCTATATTCACATCGACAGCATCGGGCTTACAACTACTTATGAACTTGACGGCACTACTTCGCATAAAATTACTGATGCCTGGGTTTACATTGATGGCAGTTTGCAGGGGATTTATGAATTACCAGCTACTTTTCCCATACTGACTACAGGAAAGCACACCATCCATATAAAGCCAGGAATAAAAATTAACGGTATTGCAAAGTCACGCGGGTACTATCCTTTTTTTCAACCTTATGAAGCAAGCATTGACCTGCAACCCGAAGAGACAGATACGGTAAATCCGATTGTTACTTATTATGCTGAAAAAATACAGTGGAAAGAAGATTTTGATGCTGCCGGCATTTCGCTGGCTAAATTCGGCCTGAGCGACACTAATTTCATTCAGACCAGCGAAGCAAGCAATATTTTTGAGGGATACGGCTCCGGTATTGTTACATTTGATGCCAATTATGATTATTTACTTACCGTAACAAATGACATTTACGATATTCCACAAACACAGGCGCCCGTTTTTCTGGAAATGAACTATAAGACCGATGTAGAATTTGCTGTCGGACTTTTTGCCATTTTATCAAACAACCAGACAGAAAAACTTGAATCGCTGATACTCAACCCAAACAGTTCCTGGAATAAAATATACATTAACCTAACCGGAGTAGCTAACATGACTTCAAATACGACCGGTTTCAGGGTTTATTTTGAATCCATTAAACCTGACAGTATTGCAACTGCAAAAATTTTAGTTGACAATCTCAAACTTTTATACTCAAAATAACGACATGAATAAAAAATGGCAGGTATTAAAATACGTTCTTGCTGATGGATTTTCAGCCATGCTTGCATGGATTTTATTCTTCTCATTCCGAAAATATAACATAGACCATAATATTATCCATTATCCACGGCAGATACTTGAAGATAAAAATCTTTTTATCGGGCTGGTGTTTATTATATTTTTCTGGCTGACACTTTATTTCATCACGGGAACTTATCAGAAAATATACAGAAAATCAAGACTCCGGGAACTGGGACAAACATTTGTTGCCTCCCTGTTTGGCATGATTGTCATTTTCTTTCTTTTTATCCTGGACGACAAAGTGGTTTCTTACAAATATTATTACCTGTATTTCTTTGTTATTTTCATGCTGCATTTTGGTATCACATCAGCATTTCGGTTTGTACTTTCGTCCAGGACCGCTTACCTTATTCATCACAAACTGATAGGATTTAAAACCCTGCTGATAGGCAGCAACGGGAACGCTCTGGCTATATACAATGAGATTGAAAATCAGTGGAAGTCATCAGGAAATAAATTTGTCGGTTTCGTGGATGTTCACAACGGCAACAGCCACCCGATGAAAGAAAAACTTCCGCATCTTGGAAATTACAAAGAACTGAAAAAAATTATTAATGAAAATGAAATTGAAGAGGTAATCATTGCCATTGATAAATCTGAACACACTTTTATTGAGCAAATTATATCGCTGCTTGAAGACACCAGTGTAGTTATCAAAGTAATACCCGACATGAAGGATTATCTGTTGGGAAGTGTAAAAATGAGCTCGATATTTCATGCTCCTCTCATACAGATATCTCCCGAACTGATGCCCGCATGGCAGCGATACATGAAAAGATTTATTGATGTTTCCGTCTCAATTATTGCCATTATTATTCTCCTTCCTGTTTACATACTTGTAGCACTTGCTGTAAAATTATCATCAAAAGGCCCTGTGTTTTATTCGCATGAACGCATAGGGTTACATGGAAAGCCTTTTATCATGTATAAGTTCCGCTCCATGTTTGTTGATGCTGAAAAAGATGGCCCTCAGCTTTCAAGCAAGACTGACAAACGTATCACGCGTATAGGCCACTTTCTGCGGAAAGTAAGGCTGGATGAAATACCACAGTTTTATAATGTCCTTAAAGGAAATATGTCAATAGTCGGGCCAAGGCCTGAAAGGCAATTCTATATTGACCAAATTGTAAAGGCGGCTCCTCATTACAGGCTGTTGCATAAAGTTAAACCCGGCGTAACATCATGGGGACAAGTGAAATACGGTTATGCCGAAAATGTGGAGCAAATGGTAGAAAGGCTTAAATTCGATGTATTATACATTGAAAACATGTCGCTGCTGGTTGACTTTAAAATTTTGATTTATACGGCACTAATCATTTTGCAGGGAAGGGGCAAATAATGCTAAAGTTCCCCGTTTTCAAGCATCACAACTATTTGTTCAATATCTTTGTCGGCGCCAAAGGGGTCATAAGTTGATTTCAGGTTATATCCGAATAAGCGGCTGAACGACTGATAAAACATGGCAACAAGCCCACCCCTGAATTCTTTGATGATATCAAAAGAACTGGAACCCGTTTCGCGGTCAATAAGTTTTAGTAAAACTATCCCCTGGGTTTCATTCATATTTTTTACATCATCTTCGAATTGTTTTTTCAGTTCTTCTTCGGCGAGTTTCATCTTCTGTTTGCGTTCCTTTTTATTTGAGGTATTCATAACAATGTTGTTATATTCCTTAACCTTCTCACTAACTATCAGGGCATAAGGATATACTTTTTTGACATGATAAACCAGTCTTGAAAACTTCAAAGCTTCCAGCTTGCTTGAAAAAATAACCGGGCCAAATATTTTCACTTCATTCAATGCGATAATCGGAAGCGTATCTCCATTAATCACGATAGCACGGGCCACCACGTTGGTTGTGTCCTGCGCAGCTCCATATTTAAATGACAAAATACCCAGAATGATATACAGGATTAATTTTCTCATTAACGGGTTTTTATCATAAAAAATCAATTTCTGTGCCATGAAACAATTATATAAAGCGGCGGATAATACGTAATTTGTGAGTATATTTATTTAGTTCTCCGTTGTATATCCCTTCATGGTCAATATCATCAATTCTGACATTACCTGACGCATGAATTATTTTCTGATTATTCAGAATAATGCCTGTGTGCACAATAAGGTTTTCTTCATTTTCAAAGAAAGCAAGGTCGCCCGGAACAGCTTCAGAAATAAAATTCACTGCTTCGCCCTGGGTGGCCTGTTGTGAGGCATCTCTCAAAATGGTAATGCCGCATATTTTCATAACAAGCTGTGTAAAACCGGAGCAATCTATACCAAAGGGTGTCCGCCCTCCCCAACGATAAGGGGCATTATAGAGCTGTTTTGCAACATCCGGAATTTTCCTGTTTTCTTTTGATATGAGTTCACGGGTGTATTCGCCCTCGTAAATATATTCATTCCCTGCAATACATAAGTTCGTATCGACAATTGATGGCAGACTGCTGCCTATCAGCACTGGATAATAAATTTTATTAGTTTTATTATAAATTATTTGCACCAGTTCGGTAGTAACCGCCTGGTTATTTTTAAGGTGTTTTTCAAATTCATCATCGCTTAACAAAGTGCATTGTTTAATATCTACCCAGCCTTCGTATCCGTCATAAACGGTTTTGATATTTATCCATGAATCAACCACCTCCCTTACTTCGAATAATTCGCCAAACAACAGTTCGCTAACCAGTTCCGATTTATCAGCAGGCATGGCACGAATAGGGACCACACTCAGGGTGCAAATACCATTTTTCATTTGTAAAAAAATTGCCGGGTTAATACTTTATATAAAACTTTTAATTATAGTGTTTTTAAATTATTGCTTCAAAAATTTCTGTCTTGTCAGAGCATCTCTCGATTGGACTTCTATCATATAAATACCATCCGCCCAGTTCGAAATATTCAGAGATGTTATTTTCTCTGTTGTTTCACTGTTATCCCAAATAAGTTTTCCTGTCATATCGTAAATTCTTATCTGTTCAGGTTGACAAGTCGTTGCAATGTAAATTTTATCCGTAGCAGGATTTGGGTAAACCACTACATTATCATACACAATATTTTCGTTTATTGAAGCCCCGTCAGTTACGTGGATATATGCCGTTTTAGTTTTCGTAACCAGGGTATCGCTGTTGGAGCATACCAGTGTTACTTCATAATCGCCTGCTGTATTGTAAACAATATTCTGCGGATGTTGATCGCCCGAGGAAGCCGGTGTACCACCAGTAAATGTCCACTGCCATGAATTTATATCTCCAAGTGACAAATCGGTGAAATTCACACTACCTCCAACCAAAATATCAACATGGTCGGCAATAAACTCAGGGTAAATAACCACACTATCCTGAAGCAGGCCCATCCATTTCCAGATGCCTTCAGAAGTCTGGCTTTGATTAAAACCTCCAGCCCATCCGGTGTTAAAGTCAAAAAACTTTACACAAGTATATTGAACCGAGTCGTCAATTTCCGTCCATGTATGCCCATAGTCGAGGCTGAAAGAAGAGCCGCACCAGTCAAGGTCCTGAAAAGAACCAATGGAAACATACATGCCGGGTTTTCCGGGAACAGCGTCAATATCTGATTTATAAATATCACCCTGAGGTGTCAAGGTTTGCCATGTGGCCCCGCCGTCACTGGTTTTTTTCATCAGAAAGGTTGTCAGCAGTCCTGTGCCTGTGTTGTAAACTTTATATTCAACAATACCATTATTTTCATCCGAAAAAGTAATGTTATTAACTTCGTTTAAACCTGTTGGTGCGCTGGTCCAGTTCAGTCCCTTGTCAACAGATTTGAAAACATTTCCTTTGTTGGTTCCAAACCATATTGTATTACCTACAACGCAGTAATCTTTACCGCCGTTGTAACTGTATTCTCCTGATACTGGAGCGGGGATATTTGCCTGCGGCACCCTTATCCAGTTTTCGCCTCCATCATTAGTTGTGTATATTTCAAAGTACTCGCCGTTTGGGTCTCCTAAACAAATGCCGTTGTTTGCATCCCAAAAATATACTGTATTCGGAAATGCCTCACTGCCCGAAAACTGTGCTGTTGTCTGCGGAGTCCATGTAATACCGCCATCCACAGTTTTAAATATTGCGTTTCCACCTGTCGTATTTCCCCATAACGCCAACCATGCCGTATCCTTATTAATAGCAAAAAGTTCCGATATATCAAGTCCCGAAGGTACACCTGTTACTACTCCCGGAGTCCATGTAGCGCCGCCATCGGAAGTTTTTGTAAACTCAAGCACTACAGCGCCCATACCGGAACCATCGTAAGCAGAGGCCCACACAACATCAGGGCTGACGATGGAAATATTTCGTATGCCACGGTATTGTGTTGCAAAAGCTGTTGCCTGGGGTATCCAAACACTGGAGGGAAGGTTTTTAACGATTATGAAATTTGTTTTTGTTTCGGTATTCGTATTTGTGCCATCTGAAACAGTAAGTGTTACAGGATAAATACCGGGAATATCATACACAATACCAGTAGGATTCTGATCCAAACTTGTTGTAGGATTGCCTCCGGGAAAACTCCATTCCCATGTGGTGGGAGTTCCTGTTGACATGTCGGCGAAATTAATACTGCCGTTCATTAGAATAACTGTTTCACTCGCCGTGAAATCGGCAACAAGAGTTTTAATAGAATCTATGGTCATCTTTACTGCTTTAAAAGCATTTACCCTTCCCGCACCAAGTTTCCCAATGTTTCCAGAATTCTGTGCATCAATATTATCGCATGAAAGTTTCAGGATGTTTTCAAGTTTTTCGGGTGTGAGTGTTGAGTCTGACCCCAGCATGAGGCCGCAAAGGCCTGCAACCACTGGGCATGACATGGATGTTCCCGACATAACATCATATTTCCCGCTTATACCCCAAAGCGATGCCGTTAAAGCATCACTGTATGTGGTGCTTAACAAATTAAACATACCCATATTGCCATCGGCAGCGCCCCCCGGACCACAAACATCTATCCATGTGCCATAACAGGAAAATGAAGAGAGTTCATCGCTTTCGTCGGTGGATGCAACAGAAATCACATGATGCAAGCCGGCAGGGTATTGTATCACTTCGTTGCCGTCATTGCCAGCAGCAGCCACCATTACACAACCTTTATTATATGCATAATTGACAATGTTCTGCATGGTTTGGTAATACTGGGTGGTGCCCCATGACATACTGATAACATCAGCACCATTATCGGCTGCCCATAAAATTCCTTCATAACCGGCAATGAGTGCACCGTCTAAATCACGGCCCACCTTTACGGCCATCAGGCCGGTATTAAATCCTATGGAAGCGACACCAACATTGTTATTTGTTTCTGCACCCACAAGGCCGGAAGTATGCGTACCGTGCGACCATGTCATATCATCAGTCGGAGGCGTGGGGTCGTTATCTCCGTCAGCTATATCAACTGCAGCCACAATCTTATTTACAAGGTCGGGGTGGTTTATCCATATACCATTGTCAAGCACAGCAACTTTTATATTGCCACTTCCCTGATTATAATTCCATGCCGAATCAGCCTGAATACGGTCGAGATGCCACTTAGCATTTGCTGTCAGCCAGGTACCTACTGTCCCATAATAGGGGTCGTTGGGTTCGTAAAAAAGCTTGAAAACGGGAAGTTTTTCGGCATACTCAATTTCAGGGTTTGCGGACAATTCCCCAAGAAGTTCATCAATCTTTGAATACTCTGAAAATACCAGCAAATAAGTCTTTTGTAATTTTTCATCTTTAATATTATAAAAGGGGTTAGCCAGGGATGTAATGCCATACTTTTCTACCAACACATTTACAAAAGAAATTTTTTCGATATCTGAAGCTCCATTTACCGTATTATAAGGCAAAGTAACATTATCCCTCACCTTAAAATAAATTTTACCATCCTGATGAACAGGAGAAAATGTCTGGGCGAAAGATAATGACATACTAAAAAACAAAATTGAAATCAGCAATAGAAGTTTAAAATAATTTTTCAAAATGATTTTAATTTTAAGTTTCATGGCAAATTTAGTGAATTATTGTCAATGAAAAATGGGGAAAAAATGTCATGTTATCAATGCCTGATTTAAAAAATCGTTGAAGGGCTTCATTGCTTTGAATATTTTTATGCAATAGTTAAGAAATTGCTCCATATTCATTTTTTCAGGATGATAAGCATGCACGACTGTATAATCTTTCAGTTTAAGATAGCCCATTCCTTTAAATTCTTTGGGAAAGTTTTTGGGCGGAAGTAATAAACTGTCGCCTTCAATTCTTTTGAAAAACTCAACAAAATCACTTGCTTTAATAATTTTTTCAAATTCATCAAAGTTGTAATAAATCTCCTGCCGTAAAAGCTTTAATACATTATTATCCGGCATATAAATACCTCCTGCCAAAAAGCTATTTCCCGGTTCCAGATGGCAATAATATCCTGCTTCATGAACTTTTTTCCCTGATTTATTAAAAAATGCACCGAAATTAGTTTTGTAAGGTGTTTTATCCTTAGAAAAACGCGTATCTCTGTATATCCTAAAGATACACTGCCTGGAGTTTAAACCAGAGATACCCTTATCAAATGAAGAAATTCCTGCAATAAGCTTATCAGCAATTTCAACAAAATATTTCAAAGCATTTTCATATTGCTTTCTATGAACTTCAAACCAATCCCTGTTATTATTTTTGGAAAGTTGCCTTAAAAAATTAAAAATATCATTCATAATTGTTTTTTTAATTTATTTGTTTTATTTTTACAAAATAAATATAACTTTATGTTCACATACAACTCATTATGTCAAAATTTTATATCATCTAAAATAATTATACTGTAAAAATATATTTTTCATGTTAAATACTAATAAGTTATTACTCACCTTAGTTATATTATTAACTACTTTCTATTTTATACAAGCACAACCGGGTTGTCCAAATGTTGAAGCGGGAAACAATGTTACGGTAAACTGTAACAGTCCCTGCACAACACTGACTGCTTCCTGCCTTGCCACGGGAGCTACAACAACATACACTGCTTCATCCATACCTTACAATCCTCCGTATCCTTATAATGCCGGAACACCAATTCTTGTAAACATTGATGACAAATGGAGCAATGTTATTAATTTGCCTTTTACTTTTTGTTTTTATGGTAATGCATACAACCAAATTATCTGCGGTTCAAATGGAGTTATTACTTTCAACACCAACGTAGCCAATGGTTATTGTGCCTGGTCATATTCCGCGTCCATACCCTCAACTTCGCTTTTTGCCAATACTATTTTCGGGCCCTATCATGATATTGACCCTGCTGTGTCAGGAAATATGTATTATTCCATACTTGGTTCTTATCCGTGCAGGACTTTCTGTGTAAGTTGGTACAATGTTGCTATGTATTCCAGTAGTTGCAATTCCATGAAAGCCACCCACATGATTGTTTTATATGAAAACACAAATGTTATTGAAGTTTACATGAAAAGCAAACCGGTTTGCTCTTCATGGAATGGCGGCAGGGCATGTATTGGTGTGCAAAACTCCAGTGCATCGGCAGGTGTTGTTGCACCGGGGCGCAATACAAGTGTTTGGACAGCTACCAATGAGGCATGGCGTTTTACTCCATCGGGAACACCCAACTATACTTTGACATGGTGGCAGGGTGGTACTCAAATAGGAACGGGGTCAACTATTACTGTTTGCCCAACCACGGCAACCACTTATACTGCCCAGGTTGATTACAGTTTATGCACGGGGAGCAACCTTACATTAACAGATAATGTTACTGTAAACGTAAATAATGCTACAAATGTTAGTGTCACACCAACTTCTGCCACGGTATGTAACGGACAAAGCACAACGCTTACAGCATCGGGAGGCACTTCATACACATGGGCTCCGGGCACTGGATTAAATACTACAAGCGGCCCTACCGTTATTGCAACACCAACACAGACAACAACTTATACCATGACAGGAATTTCTCCTAACGGCTGTACTTCCAACATTCCCATTACTATTAACGTAAATCAAAACCCCGCTCCTTCCATTACGCCTTCAGCTCCATCAATTTGCCCCGGAAATTCGGTCAATCTTGTCGCAGGAGGAGCAAACTCATATTCATGGTCGCCTTCAACCGGCCTCAGCTGTACAAACTGCCCTAACCCGACAGCCACATTATCCAGCCCAACAACTTATATTGTTACTGCACAAAGTTCTGCAGGATGTACAGGTTCCACAACTGTTACCGTTTCCATTTATCCTGTACCAAGTGTTACAGTAACACCGGCTTCTGCTGCCATCTGCAACGGGAACTCAGTGGGTCTGACAGCAAACGGTGCAAGCACTTATTCATGGACACCGTCCACAGGGCTCAGTTGTACAAATTGCCCCAACCCAACAGCAAATCCTACAGTCCAGACAACTTATTCCGTTACAGGCACATCAACACAAGGTTGCACAAACTCCACTACTATTACCGTATCTATAAACCCCAACCCAAACGTAACTATCACACCTGCCAACCCCGTGATATGTTTCAGTGACTCCATAACATTAACCGCTAATGGTGCCACAGCATATTCATGGTCACCCGCAACAGGGCTGTCATCAACAAGCGGTAGCGTTGTTCACGCATCGCCACCGCAAACAACCACTTATACCATAACAGGAACTTCCGGTGCAGGATGTGTTTCAACTGCAAACATAACGCTGGTAGTGCATCCCATCCCAACATCGTCCTTCACTGTGTCGGCACCCAATTGTACGGGTAACACAGCCACAATAAACTATACAGGAAC
This sequence comes from Bacteroidales bacterium, assembly GCA_023228145.1. Classification (NCBI taxonomy): domain Bacteria; kingdom Pseudomonadati; phylum Bacteroidota; class Bacteroidia; order Bacteroidales; species Bacteroidales bacterium. The sequence goes on from JALOBU010000005.1 coordinate 160,164, forward strand.
AGGCACTGCAGGGGCTTCGTACGCATGGAATTTTGCCGGAGGCAACGCCAGTCCGGGCACAGGGCAAGGGCCACATCAGGTTACATGGGCATCGCCGGGAAGTTATAATGTGTCTCTGACAGTAACCGAAAATAACTGTACATCTCCAACTACATCACATACGGTGCTTGTAAGCAATCTCAGCACCAACCCCGCCTCACATACTGATGTCATCTGTTTCGGCGAAAACAATGGTACGGCAACAGTATATCCCATTAATGGTTCTGAACCATACTCCTACTATTGGAGCACATCCCCACCTCAGTCTGGGCAAACAGCCAGCGGGCTCATCATAGGAACTTATTATGTTACCATAACTGACAGCGTTGGATGCACCACCACCGAATCGATAACTATATCTCAACCACCCTTGTTGCAACTTTATGTAACTCATCAGGACGAAGGCTGTGAAAGCAGTTGTGACGGAACTATCTCTACCAATGTTTCCGGTGGTGTAATGCCTTACGATTATGACTGGAGTTGTTCCGGTATGCATACATCAAGCATCATGAATGTCTGCACAGGAACCTGCGATATAACTGTTACCGATGCAAACAATTGCACCGTGAATGGCTCGGCCACTATCATAACCAATTCTCCTATTGAAGCGGCAGCCATTACCGACTCAAGGACAGTTTTGATGCCGGGTGTTATCACTTTCTACTTCACAGGAAGCGGGGCATCAAGTTTTATGTGGTATTTCGGCGACGGGAGCACATCCACGCAAATGAATCCAACACATCAATATACCGAAGAAGGCGAGTACACGATGCTGCTTGTTGTTAATTCCGGAGCACCGGACTATTGCCTGGATTCCATCACCATGATTATCACTGTTGTTCAACCATCCGAAGTTACCATTCCAAATTTTTTCTCCCCCAATGGCGATGACAGCAACCCTACTTTTAAAATCGAATCAAAAAGCATGAAATCCGAACACATGGAAATCTATAACCGCTGGGGCAAAAAAATATTTGAATGGAGTGAAGTAGGTGGTGAATGGGACGGAAAAAGCCAATCGAGTGTGAACGAAGCCGAAGGAACTTATTTTTATATCTTCACCGGGGAAGGTAATGATGGCAAGGATTTCAGAATGCGTGGCTGTGTGACACTGATGAGATAATTTTTATCTTTACTTTTGTAATTAATCAGGAATAAACCGAATGTTTTTATTTCTTTAAATTTTTATTAATGAAAGTAGCTAATAACATCCTCGAACTTATAGGTAAAACGCCTCTAGTAAAACTTAACCGCCTTGGAAAAGATTGCCATGCAACACTCTACGGGAAGCTGGAATATTTCAACCCTGCTTCATCCGTAAAAGACAGGATAGCCCTGACGATGATTGAAGATGCCGAAACTCAAAAGAAAATCAATAAAGACACCATCATTATAGAGCCTACGAGTGGCAACACAGGTGTCGGCCTGGCCATGGTTTGCGCCGTAAAAGGCTACCGCCTTATTCTTACTATGCCTGCCAACATGAGCGAAGAACGTAAAAAAATTGTGAGGGGATTTGGAGCTGAAGTTGTAACAACACCTGCCGCTGAAGGCATGAGCGGAGCTATTAAAAAAGCGGAGGAATTGGCAAGCATTCACAAACCATCCTTTATTCCCATGCAGTTTGATAACCCTTCAAACCCTCTGGCACATATAAAAACCACAGCCGAAGAAATATGGAACGATACGGATGGAATGGTAGATATTTTTGTTGCCGGTGTGGGCTCCGGAGGTACTATTGCCGGAGTAGCTGAAGCATTAAAAAATAAGAAAAAAAGCATTAAAATAATTGCTGTAGAACCAAAAGATTCTCCCGTATTGTCAGGAGGGAAACCCGGAATACATAAAATACAGGGGATAGGAGCTGGCTTTGTCCCTAAGGTACTTGATATCAGCAAGCTGGACGAAATCGTTGAAGTTTGCTACATTGATGCTATTGAAACCACAAAAAGACTAATTAAGGAAGAAGGAATTTTCTGCGGTATTTCTTCCGGGGCCAATGCATGGGCTGCAAGACAGGAAGCTTTAAAACCGGAAAATAAAGGAAAAATCATCGTTTTTATTGTATGCGACACAGCAGAAAGGTACCTTACAACAGAATTGTTTAATTTTGACGATCATGGATAGACACAACAACAAAAATATTTTTGACACCGTAGTTGCCGAGTTAGGAAATAAAGAGAAATATCAGGTTCTCCACCACCGGACAGCTAACAGTATGCCTATGCCTTCTATTGAGAGTTTGAATCAGTTGATGGAACTTCTTAAAGCAGTATTGTTTCCCGGATTTTACGGGCAGTCAGAAGTTCAGGGCGAAAACATAAGCTACTATGTGGGAGCCAATCTGGACAATGTGTTACGCATACTCTCAGAACAAATTAAAAGAGGGTTTTGTTTTTCCTGTGAAAAGGAATTAATGCTGTGCAACGACTGCGAAATAAAAGCCAAAGATGTCTCCATGAAATTCCTGTCACGCCTTCCACATATCAAGTACATGCTCTCCACTGATGTTGTGGCTGCCTTCAATGGCGACCCGGCAGCAAAAAACTTCGGAGAAGCCATTTTCTGCTATCCCAGTATTTCAGCACTTACCTACTATCGTATTGCCCACGAATTGCTCTTGCTTGAAGTGCCACTGATACCACGCATCATCACAGAAATGTCACATTCACTCACCGGAATTGACATACACCCCGGGGCTACCATAGGAGAATATTTTTTTATTGACCACGGCACAGGAGTAGTTATCGGAGAAACAACAATAATTGGAAATAATGTCAGGCTGTATCAGGGTGTTACACTGGGCGCCAAAAGTTTCCCTCTGGACGAAAACGGCAAACCCATCAAGGGAATACCCAGGCATCCCATAGTGGAAGACAATGTCATTATTTACTCCAATTCTACCATACTGGGGCGCATCACTATTGGCAAAGGCGCTGTCATAGGCGGCAACCAATGGATTACTCACGATGTGCCATCCGAAACAAAAGTTGTGGAATAGGCTTTATTAAAAAAGTTTTGAATCTAATAATGAACACTGAGAACATTGATTTTTAACATTTATACCGATACGGTATCTGTAATAGTCCAATAAATTGTACTATAACAGCTACTCTATCGGCATTATACAATAAAAAGTTGGTTTAAATCATATCAAATAATGGTATTACCCATTCTCTAAAGGGATTGTTGAAAATCAATTTCAAAATTCAAACCAGTTTTATAAAAAATTTAAAATTATGCGAAGAAAAGTTTTGTACGAAGACCCTGAAAAAATAGAGCAGATTATAAAAAAATGTGATGCCTGCAATGTGGGTATGGTTGATGAAAACAACCTTCCCTATGTTGTGCCTTTTAATTTTGGTTATAAGGATAAATGTATTTACCTGCACTCAGGGCAGGAAGGGCGTAAGATGGACATACTGCGCAAAAATAAGCAGGTGTGTGTTTCGTTCAGCACCGACCATCAGATGGCATACCAGCATCCTGATGTGGCCTGCAGCTACCTTTTGAAATACCGAAGCGTTCAGGCTTTCGGGCATGTGGAATTTATAGAAGATGCTGAAGGGAAAGTGGAAGCCCTGAACATCATCATGAAACATTATACGGGAAAAGAATTCAAATACGGCGCCCCGTCAATAAGGGAAGTGGCGTGCTATAAGGTGGTGATAGATAAAATGTACGGAAAGGAGTTTGGGTATTAGGCTGTTAGGTGGATAGGTTGGAAGGTTGGAAGGTTGGAAGGTTGGAAGGTTGGAAGGTTGAAAGGTTGGAAGGTTGGAAGGTTGAAAGGTTGGAAGGTTAATAAGTTTGAGTTATTTTTGTTTCGATGAAAGAAATAGTATTAAAACCGGTAAATCATCGTGGGGCGGAGCGTCTGCTGGTGATTTTTCCTTACGATAAGGAGTTAATACCGCTGATAAAGAAAGTGGACGGCGCTACCTTCAGCGCAACGCATAAGAGCTGGCATGTTCCGAATACGATGGAAACCATCCGGGAGTTGTTCGGCATCTTTAAAGGCAAAGCATGGGTGGATACATCCGCAGTTTTCAATGTTAACCCCTTTACCGGCGAAAGCCAGGCGGATACTAAAACGAAAACTGCATGCATGGATGTGAAATTGCCTAACAACAAAACAACAACTGAAGGTAACGAAAAATCTGATGTCACCCCCTTGTTCAGGTATAAAAAAGCAAGTGGCAGTGTGATGATGGAAATTTTGGATGAGAAAAAGATTATACTGAAATTTCCTTTTGCAAAACATCATGTTGCCAGAATGAAGATGCTCCCTTACTACTTCTGGGATAAAGAGAAACAACACTGGACTTTCCCCTATTCACCAAGCATTAAAGAAGAAATAGAAAAATATTTCGGGCGGTTTGGTTATGAGATTAAATGCAGGCTTGTAACAAGAAAAACAACAGAGCAAAAAGAGAAGAAAAATTATGGGAATGAAAGAAAAATTCCTGACGAGTATCTCGAAAAACTCAAACTGAAACGATATAGTGAAAATACCATAAGGACATATACCGGTGCATTTTCTGATTTTATCAATTATTTTGGCACGAAGGAACTGCATGAAATAGGTGATCATGACATTAAGGATTACATGATGTATCTTGTTGATAAGCGTAAGGTGTCTGCATCGTTTCAGAACCAAATAATCAATGCGATAAAGTTTTACTATGAAAAAGTTCTTGGCCGTGAAAAAATGAAGCAAATTTCTATTGAAAGACCTTTCAAGGAAAAATTTCTTCCTGTTGTTCTCAGCGAAGAGGAAGTACAAAGACTCTTAAACAGTATTGACAACCTGAAGCATAAATGTATACTACTGACCATTTATTCTGCAGGATTACGAATAAGTGAAGTTGTCAATTTAAAAATTAAAGATATTGACAGGAACAGAATGGATATCATTGTGCATAATGCCAAAGGCAGAAAAGACAGATATACCCTGCTTTCAAAAAAGTTGCTCGGCTACCTTGATGAATATTTAAAAATACACAAGCCAAAAGAATGGCTTTTTGAAGGGCAGGATGGCGGCGCTTATTCAGAGAGCAGCATCCAAAGTATTTTCAGGCAGGCCTGCCGCAATGCTGGTATTAAGAAAAAAGCCACAGTTCATACGCTCCGGCACAGTTTTGCCACACACCTTCTGGAGCGCGGAACGGATCTGCGTTATATACAGACCCTGCTCGGACACTCATCGAGCAAAACTACCGAGATATATACCCACATCACACGGAAAGGAATGGAGCAAATAGAAAGTCCGTTGGACAAAATGAATTTTGAATAGTGTTATTATTTTGAATATTAAGAGATTAATTTTGATTTTTAAATAGCTATGATCACACATGCAACTTTTTGAAATAAATTTTATTTTTTGTAATACTGATATAAAATTTTTATATAAATTTACAAGGAGAAATAAAAGGAGATACAAAGTTTTAAGAACTTATATTACTAATAATTAACTGATTAAAAACAATAAATAAAATAGCTGCGACCAAAAGGATAAAGTAGGAATATCAGCAATGCGGCAACACAATAGTTATGGGCAAGTTTATGAAACAACCAAACGGACAGCGGACAAGAGAACCACCGTAATTATATTACGACACTCGGACAAGGTATCATTTGACCTTAAACAAATTGAAGTGAAGACCAGCCATCACTTTAAAAAACGGGGCGCGACCGAAAAGCCAGACGAGTAGGAAACTTTAAATCAATTAAAAAGATGAAGATAAGAACAATAAATACAATCGCAATCGCTGTAATGACAGCATTTTTAATGACCGCTTGTGGCGGTTCAGGTAATTCGGACAAAAAGAAAAGTGGCGACCTTCCACTTGAAGTTGACAAAACAATTAGTGGAGCATTTTCGGAAAGTTTTGAAGTGACTAACGCAGTTTTGAAGATTAGCGAACAATCTTTTGGAACTAAGTTATTAGTAGAAATTAAAAGAACTTCTGCCGATTTGCCACTTGACCCAAATGATGCACAAGTTTGCGGAGTTGGAGCAGGTAAATCGTTTGAGTGGTGTATTTCTGCTGATGTTTTAGGTGAGAGCAATATGCCTGTTGAAACTAATCTTGACAAGTATGGCTATGACCCGTTTGAAAAATCACTTTCATTAAAGAGCGGAGAAACTATTTGGCTTGAGTTTTCTCTTGGCTACAATTCAGAGTTAGAAACTGACCCTTCTAAAGCTAAAAAAGTAAAGCTAACTTCAAGTTTAGAAAAGCGTGATATGTCAGGCTATTCTTCATCTTCAAGCAGTTCAACTTCTTCAAGTTCAAATAGTGGTAGTGAAGATTGGGACGCAGTTTTGAAAAGCTATGAGAACTATATTGACCAATACATCAAATTGATGAAAAAGGCAAAAAATGGAGATGCTTCAGCTATGACAGAATATGTTGAAATGATGGAGAAAGCAACAGATTTGGCGGAGAAAATGGAAAGTGCAGGTGACGACCTTTCAACAACACAAATGAACAAATTTTTGAAACTTCAAACGAAGTTGACAAATGCAGCAATGGAAATGTATTAAAACTATTCAAGTGGTTTGGCTTCGCCAAACCACTTGTTTTTTTTAATTAAATATGAACTATTTAATCTATCATCCGAAAAGACAAGTTTCAGAAATTGGAAACCTAAAAGTTTATCACGACAGTTTTGGGCATAACGAAGACCCTTATGTTTGGAACAAGAAATTTTTGCATTCATTCTGCCACATCACGCAGATTAAACCAGAAGTTGGAAGTCGAATATTTTGGATTTCAGGCGACACTTATCCCGACTTTAATAAACTAAATTGTGATTGTGTTTTTGTAGTTAAAGAGAAAAGATATTGGACAACAGCAAACAAAATTGAAATTACTGACCCAATCGTTGACAATGAACAAACCTTTCGACATCATTATAATTGGGTTAATCCACCTTATCACGAACACCCATTTAAAAAGAGAAGACGATATACATTAAAAGCAGACGAGAATAAAAGTTTCCAACCGCAGGACAAAAATCAGAACCTTATTGACATTGTTCCATTTCTAAACGACAAAGGAATTTCCGTTGAATTTTTAAGAAGTTCAATAAGCAGAACAATAAATGGTAAACACGCATTAAACTCACGACCTTTCAAATTGCCTGATAAATTGACAGAAGAACTCTATACTTATCTATTAAATTCTGACATAATAATTATAGGTCAAATGATTGAATATAAACATCCTAACAGCTAAAATGACAAGAAAACCAGCCCATAACAGCACCTATAAGAAATTGGCGGTTCAGTGGTTAAATCAAGCTTTGTGCTTCTATCAAAGTTCGTGCTTGGCTGACAGTTTTATGCTTCGAAATCGCCAACTTCTTATAGCTGCAAAACGTTACCATTTATATTAAGAAGACTTTCTGGAAAATTGATGAATTTATATTAACTTTGTAATAACTAAAAAAGTTGCTTTATGACAGAAAACATTGCTTACGAACA